>JAHDIM010000186.1 GCA_020630805.1 Anaerolineales bacterium | reverse complement strand
ATTGGCGCTGTGGCAAGTCTGTTGATTGGCAAGCCCGTCAAATGGATTGAAGACCGCAGTGAAAACCTGCAAGCCGACAGCTTCGCGCGTGACTATCACCTTGAAGGTGAACTCGCGGCAGACGAAAACGGCAAGATCGTCGGTCTGCGCGTAAATGGTCTCGCTGACCACGGCGCAGCGGATGCAGCTGCGAATCCATCTAAATTCCCAGCTGGGCTGTTCTCAATTGTGACTGGCTCTTACGATATCAAAGCCGCGCACGTGAACTTTGATGCGGTCTACACGACCAAACCACCTGGAGGCGTTGCTTACCGCTGTTCTTTCCGTGTGACGGAAGCAGTGCAACTCATCGAGCGCTTGACCTGTAACATGGCCCACGAACTCGGTGTGGATGCGGCTGATTACCGCATGCAAAACTTCATCGGTGCCGATGAATTCCCATACAAGTCCCCAACGGGCTGGGAATATGACAGTGGGAACTACCAAGCCGCGCTGCAAAAAGCGATGGACACCTTGGACTATCGCGGTCTGCGTGAAGAACAAGCTGCCAAGCGTGCCGAAGGCAAACTGATGGGCATCGGGATTTCCAGCTTCACCGAAGTTGTGGGTGCCGGTCCTTCAAAGGACTACGACATTCTTGGCATCAAGATGTTTGACTCCGCTGAAATTCGCGTGCATCCAACCGGGAAAGCAATTGCCCGCTTTGGGACGAAGTCTCAGGGGCAAGGTCACGAAACCACTTACGCCCAAATTGTGGCGCAAGAACTCGGTATTCCAGCCGCTGACATTGAAGTTGAAGAAGGTGACACCGACACCGCCCCATACGGTCTCGGGACTTACGCGTCACGTTCAACCCCAACCTCTGGTGCAGCAGCAGCCTTGGCCGCGCGCAAGATCCGCGCAAAAGCCAAGAAGATTGCCGCCCACCTTTTAGAAGTCGGTGAAGACGACCTCGAATGGAACGTCAATCAATGGCAAGTAAAGGGGAACCCTGAACAAGCCAAGACCATCCAAGACATTGCGTTTGCGGCTTACACGAACCATCCGCAAGGCATGGAAGCTGGTCTGGAAGCGATTAGCTACTACGATCCACCAAACCTCACGTTCCCATTCGGGAGCTACATTTGTGTGGTGGACATTGACCCAGAAACGTACGAAATCGACGTGCGCCGCTTTGTGGCAATCGATGACTGCGGGCACATCATCAATCCATTGGTGGTGGAAGGCCAAGTCCACGGTGGTCTGACCATGGGTCTGGCTCCGGCGATGTACGAAGAAATTGTCTACGACGAAAACGGTCAAAATCTGACCGGGACGTTTGCTGACTATCTGTTGCCAACCGCAGTGGAGTCACCAAAGTGGGAAACCGGCCACACGATCACGCCATCGCCGCACCATCCAATTGGCGCGAAAGGGGTTGGTGAATCGCCAACGGTTGGCGCACCACCTGCGATTGCAAACGCCATCATCGATGCGCTCTGGCACATGGGAGTCAAGCACATTGACATCCCAATTACGCCATACAAGATCTGGAAAGCTGTCAACGAAGCGAAAGCTGAACAAGCTGCCGCTGGAGATTAGTTAGTTCTATCCACAGAGTAGTGACATGGCGCGCCATGTCACTACCCTGTTACGAGGGAATAATTAACGGCTAAACGATTAATTGCTGAATTGTTAATGGGCGTCGCGTCAGAGCACCCAAGTTAACAATTAATAGTTACCCGTTTAGCCATTAATTATTTGCTGGTACAAAAAGCGTATATTCACGCAACACGCAATATCCTTATGTTTGACGATTTCTTCCAAATTTCCCGCGACTTAAAACAAGCCAATACGCCGTTTGCGATTGCAACGGTAGTCGCCGTAGAAAAGCCAACCTCTGGCAAAGTCGGCGACAAAGCCATCATCACCTTGGATGAAAAATTCTATGGTTGGATTGGTGGCAGTTGTGCGCAGCCAACGGTTGTGCAGCAAAGTAAGCTGGCCTTGGAAACCGGCGATGCGAGGCTGATCCGGCTTAGTGTGACACCAGAAGCACAAACGTCTCGTACCGATGTGATCGACCTGCCGATGACCTGTTTTAGTGGCGGCACCTTGGAAATTTTCATCGAACCGATCTTGCCGCAGCCAACACTGATGATTGTAGGTAACTTACCGATTGCAAAAGCACTGGCGCAGTTGGGCAAAGCGATGCAATATCAGATTGTGTTGGTGGACCCTGAAAATGCAGTGCAATGGGATGGTGTGGATACCGTGATTGATGACCTCAGCACGTTTGCCGACTCCATCACGCCGTTGACGTATGTCGTCGTTGCTAGCCACGGTCACTATGACGAACTTGCCTTGCAAAAGGCACTCGATAGTAGCGCCAACTATGTAAGCCTTGTTGCTAGTAAACGCCGCGCGGAACAGATTGTTACATTCCTCAAAGATAGCGGCATGTGTGGCAGTTGCATTAGTCAATTGAAGTATCCGGCTGGGTTGGATATTCAAGCGGTGACTGCGGAAGAAATCGCGCTGAGCATTATGGCCGAAATTGTGCAGATCCGACGCAATACGGAAAAGATCGATATTAGCGGATTGCTGGACAGCGTAACGGCTGAGGCCGTGCTTGAAAAAGCGATTGATCCGGTGTGTGGGATGGAAGTCAAGATCGACGGTGCGCAGCATGTGCATGAACACAATGGTGAGCTGTATTACTTCTGCTGTGGTGGTTGTAAAGCTGGCTTTGCGGCCAATCCGGCGCAGTATTTGGATAAGCCTGAACCAACAGGCACTGCCAAAGATCCCATTTGTGGGATGGATGTCAACATTGCCACGGCGCTGCACATGAGTTTGTACAACGGCACGCCGTATTATTTCTGCTGTCCGAACTGTAAAGCCACGTTTGAAAAAGCACCCCAGAATTACGTTGGGTTGATTCAGTTGTAGAAATTTGTACACGGATACGGAAGATAACACGGATATTTTTCTGCACATATCCGCGTTATCTTCCGTATCCGTGTATTGTTTAACCGCGCATCGCATTACATGAAATTTGGCCCGATTGCTCTTGAACATGCCGTTGGCAGCATCCTTGCGCATAACATTGCGGATGATGACGGGCGACGCTTGTTCAATAAAGGCCGGATGCTATCGGCGGCAGATTTGCAGGCGCTGCGGGACATTGGACGCACGTCTGTCTATGCCGCGCAGCTAGATGCCGACGATGTGCGTGAGAACGATGCGGCGACGCAGATTGCGCAAGTCGTTAGTGAGCCGAGTCTGCAAGTGCAGTCAGCACGGGCTGGGCGGGTCAACATCAAAGCGCCGGTGCAAGGTGTGCTGCGGATTAATGAGACTGCGTTACGGGCGTTGCATGCCAATGACGGCATCACGCTAGGCACGTTGCCGAACAACATGATGGTGCAACCCAAAGCCACCATCGCCACGATCAAAATTTTGCCGTTTGCCGTACCGCAGACGGCGTTGGATAACATCGATCAGTTGGTGGCGGAAAACGGGCCGCTGATTTCAATTACCCCACTTCAACCCAAACGTGCACTTGTGATTTTGTCTGGCAGCCCCACTGCCGCCCAGCGCACACGCAAGGGCTTTCGAAAACCGCTGGCGACGCGCCTCACGCGTTTACAAGCTTCGATTGTTGAAACTGACTTTATCCCCCTTGAAGACCCATCTGGCGAAGAAGCGTTGGCAGAACGGCTGCGCAACGTGGATGCAAATGACATTGATCTCGTGATTCTGGCAGGAGAAACCGCGATTATGGATCGGCATGACATTGTGCCGCGGGCGATTGAAGCGGCAGGCGGTGAGATTACGTGTTTTGGTGCACCGGTTGATCCGGGGAATTTGTTGCTATTAGCTGAACTGAACGGCCTGCCGATTCTGGGCGCACCGGGGTGTGTGCGGAGTTTGAAGGTCAATGTGGTGGACTGGGTGCTGCCAAGGTTACTGGTGGGCGACACGCTTACGCGCAGTGATATTTATGCGTTGGCGCATGGTGGGTTGTTGGAAGACACGCTGCTGCGGGGGATTCCTAGGGAGAAATAATTGCTTAATTGGTGAACTGTTGAATTGATGAATTGTTAATTGGGGCTGTCCACGGCTAAAATATGGGCATGGACGAGTCACGTAACAATCCGATGCAGGTTCGGACGCTGATTGTCACGGCGTTAGGGCTTTCGATTTTCATCTGGGAAATTGCTTTCAACCTTGGCGTACATGGCGTTATTTTCTACTACCACTTACATATGCTGTGGGTGGCGGCCTCTGTGGTGCTCTTGTGCGTGTTGATGGGTGACGTTGGAATACACAATATGGGCCGTTGGGGCGTGTTTGCCTTGGCCTCACCCACGATTTGGTTCATCCTCAATGCGCTGACACCTTCGATTGAGATTTCATGGTTCAACGAAATGCTGTGGGTTGTCGCGCTAGCGGTGTTTGTGATCGCCACACCGTACATTTTGTATGTGGTGTTTGAACTGGTCGAAAACGACTTCTTTAGCCTGTCTGTGTATCATCGTCAGCGCCTGATTATGATTGTGATGATTGTGGCGGCTACCGGATATGCAGTTGGTGAGTTACATGAGTGGTTTGTCACTTGCGAGCAGTTCGAAGTTGCTGGCGAATTCATCCCCGAAAATTGTTACAGTCACATTGATGAGTTAGAAGGCTAATTCGACATAATGAAACATAAACTGATTGCCGAAGGCCGCACGGCCACCATCCATGAATGGGATGACACGTATGTCGTCAAGCTCTTTCGGGACTGGGTAGATCCGGCTTATATTGCATACGAAGCCCGCTTAGGCGCATTTGCCGCCAGCCTAACTGACCTTGTGCCTAGCTTTGGCGGGGTCGTAGATGTGAACGGCAAACAAGGCTTGCTGTATGCGCGCGTTGACGGCGAAAATCTGTGGGTTTATGCACATCGACAGCAATGGGACGTTCCAGCGTTAGCACAAGATCTCGCCAAGTTGCAATTTGATATTCATCAGCTTCCGTTACCTTTGGAACATCCGGTACCGACCATTCAAGACCGGCTGCACAAGGAAATTATGGAAGTGGACTTGCTTTCAGAAGAAAAACGGGGGCAACTGGCTGAGACGCTCGCTACGCTAACTGGAAATGTTTTGCTGCACGGCGATTTTCATCCGGCCAATGTGATGAAAACCAGCGCTGGCCTAATGGTGATCGATTGGCCCAATGCGCTGATTGGTCCTCCCGTCGCCGAAGTCGCCCGGCTCGATATCATCTTTTATGGGCACAACATCAATGACGATAAGCCAGACTGGCAGAAGCAAGGCGAACTGAGCTTCTTCCGCACTTATCGTGATACCTATTTTGAGCTCGCAGACCTCAACCAAGCTGACTATGAACAATGGCTACCCATTATGGCCGCACAACGGCTGCACGAAGGCTTTCCAAATCAGGAAGCATGGTTACTCGATGTAATCGAACGCTATAGCTAAGACACCATTGCATGACAACTGAACAATTTATTCCAGCGTTTGTACAGGGCTATTCTAATTCTGCATTTACCAACCCGCATGAGGTGGTGCTGCCAGATGACCCCAAAGAATGCACTGGCAATTTCACCCATATGGGGGCGCAATATTGGGGGTTGGAAACCGACCGGCATAAGGCCACCACAGTTGACACGAACGCCCGCGCACTCAACTATCGGCATGATGCCCACCACTGGGTCACGATCCGGTTTGAGCAACGTGCTGTCGTTTCTAAGCTGATGGTCAGTACAAAGTGGTTTACGGGCAATCAGGTCCGCGCGATTACCGCTATCTTGCGTGATGACCTAACCGGGCAAGAGCAGACCATTCTCACTCGTGCCCCGCTTGATCCGGATGCTGAACACACTTTTGAGATTGATGAGGTTACTGCGACAGAATGCCACTTCGAGCTGTACTACGAAGGTGGCATCTCACGCATCAATTTCTTTGGCGAAATGGCTAACGAACAGTTGCCAGCGCGCGCCAATTTGTTTGAAAGCGCAACCCTTTCCCACGTGTCTAATGAGCACTATGGCAATCCGACAATGGCGGTCAAAGGTACCCGCGCTGAGATGCATATGGTGGGATGGGAATCGGCGCGCACGGGGTTTGGCGAACAGGCGCTCTTTACGCTCAACAAGCCGACTGTTGTGGAAGAACTTATTGTCGATACCTACCTGCATCGGCTCAACCCACCCTTAACGTGTCATGTCTTTGGGCTTACCTCAGAACACACTACTGATGCAGACATAAATACATTGATGGCGCAACGCCCCCGTTGGAAACTACGGTTTGGAAACGGAAAAGAAGTCATCCCCAAAGACTTTCAAGACTATATGCTCGCGCAACAGTATCTGACTGAAGATATCGCTAACCCTACGCAGTTCCAGATCATGCTGCATGTTGAGCACGAGTCACCTTGGTCTCCCGTTTTGCCGTTCGCAGCACTGCGCGCAGACACTTGGCACCGCTTCACAACCTTTGAGAATTCGGGGCCGTTTACGCATGTACTGTATATGCACTATCCGAATGGCGGCGTGCATGGCTTGAAGCTGTTTGGAACGGAGCAATAGCCAACGCTTATGACGCTCAAACGCACAGTTGCAGAGCGCATCATCCTGTGGATTGCAGGTTGGATGATTGCAATTTCAAAATTACTGTGTCGGCTGGGGTTTGCCACGCGCCTAATCGACTCAACGGCCAGACTGGCAAATGATGAAGCCCGCAGTGCCAAGGTCTATGCCGGCTACGCCCCAACCAAGCATGACGTTTTTGTGCCCATCTATGCGAAAAGCGGCACCAACTGGATGCTCCAAATTGCGCAGCAAATTGCCTACTATGGTGACGCCAGCTTTGCGCACATCCATGACTTGGTGAGTTGGCCCGAATATCCACTGCCGACCTCAGTCGCGTTTTCTGACCCCACTCCACAACAACACGCGCCTACCGGCCTACGCCTGATCAAGTCGCACTTTTCGGCGGACCATATTCCGTATTCAGAAGCGGCGACCTATCTGTTAGTAATTCGCGACCCTAAGGAAGCGTTTGTCTCGGGATATCGCTTTGGATTGGGGTACTTTCAGCCCGAAGAGATGCCGCCGGTAGAGACGATGTTGGAACGCTACCTGACATCAAACTATGTCTACGGCGATTGGGCCAAGCATACCCACAGCTACTGGCAATGGCGCGAGCGACCCAATGTGTTGGTGTTGACTTATAACCAGCTCAAAGCTGACCCGCGAAACTGTATTGTGCAGGTTGCAGACGCGATGAAGGTCAAACTGACGGAAGCCCAGCTTGATGCTGTTGTACGCAAAAGCGATATTGGCTATATGAAATCTTTGGGGTCTGCGTTTACCTCTCCGTTGCCGTATATTCCGCTTTGGGGCGAAAAAGCCACGACTGACCTGCTTCGCAAAGGCGCGAGTGGTCAGTCTGGCGAGCTATTGACCCCAGCGCAACAAGCCGCAATCGATGATCATATGCGGGCCCGGCTGTTGGCACTTGGGTCAGATTTTCCTTACGATGATTTGTTTGTTACCAATCGATCTGTTGCACCGA
>JAHDIM010000185.1:5352-7574 GCA_020630805.1 Anaerolineales bacterium | reverse complement strand
GATATATGAAGCGGATATTGCGGTAAGTAATGCGCAAGAGCAGGCTTTTGTGGAGCTGTCTCCGAAATTAGGGGTTGCCCTTGAACAGCATAAGTTTATTGGACGTACGCCGCCTTACCCAGATCTACGTGAGCAGACTGAGTAGTAAAGATAGTTGCCGATTGATATCGGAAGCATTGCTGGTGAGGCTAAAACTTGGTGTTTACGTCATCGCGGATGCGAACGACTGGAAGTATGCTGATCAAGAATGATGGCGCATCCGCGATCTCAGTGCTCAGGTTGATTTATCGCAGCAACAAGATTCGAGATGCGCTATTTCTTAGCGTGTTCACGCTGAATTCGAACGCATCTGGGATGACATCAAGTCACATGTCTAGTCGATAACATAAGACACCTTCAGCTCATCGTTGCATAGACGTCTCTAATCCGCTGCGGTCATTCTGGACAAACATTCTTAGAATGATTGCATGCGATTATCCATTTTATTTAGCCTGGGTACGGTTTTTGTGCTTGTGGCTTGTTCATCGGCTGAAAGTGGACAGCCTGAGTTATCTCCAACTCAGACCCAGGTGCGTTCAACTGCTACAGTACCTGCGGTGATAACCACCCGAATTCCACCCACAATTGTGCCATCAGCGACCACTATTCCAACTCAACCAGAGCCCACACGCACCTCCATGACTCAAATCTCAACTTCAACGTCAAATTTTGACGCAAATGGTATTGCAAATTTTGCGAGCTTTCAGTGGCAGAACCGTATCATTGTTGTGTTCACCACTCAGGATGATGTGAGTGAATTGCAAGCCAAATTTGCCGCAGAACAGGATGCCATTATTGATCGGCATATTCTGTGGTTTATTGTCAAAGATGATGCAATCACGACGAATTACGCAGGCTCAATGAGGTTTGGGTTGCCAGATGCCTTGCGCGCACAATATTCTCAGCTAGATGCTGATCTTGAAGTTGTCTTGATTGGCAAAGATAGCGGGGTGAAAAATCGACAACCGTTTTTAGATTCGGCGGCAATCTATGGTCAAATCGATACGATGCCAATGCGTCGGGCTGAAATGACAGAACAGGCAGGCGGATAATAAAACATGGATCAGCAAATGTGATCCATGTTTACGGTCTTCAACTGTTGGTTAGTAGGCCGCGGCAATCATTATGTCTGAAAGAAGCGTATACATAGTTGTCCAAGCGTCTTTGACATCGTCCGTAAAAGCGTCGCCAATGCCTTCCTGAAGCATCCAAAGTAAGGCTTCGCCGACAACAGGATAATCGTTGGCCTTAACACCGTACTCTACATGTCGTATCGCTAAGTCTTCAACGGCAGGCACCAACGTCTCCAAATTGTCTAAATTTGTCACTGAAAATACCAGCGTTTGCATCAGCTTAGCGCCTTGCTGTTCCATGTCACCCGTGAATAACGATTCATATGCTGGGTCTAGCTCGAACAGCTTTTTGTAGAATAAAGCGGCGGCCTTGTAGGCAATTGGCACGACAAGCTTGAAAGAATTTTGGACTAAGGTTTTTTCCTTCGGTGTCATAGCTACTTGATGCGTTTGACCATAATTGTCACAGATGTATTTCGATTCAAATGTAGCTGATGGTCTTGTTCTTGAAATCTAAAGCGCTGGTCTATTTGTCCATCTATCTGCTGCCGATGCGCTCGAATTGCCCTCGACTAAATTATATTCACGAGTTTGCTATTTGGCATGCTTGGATTTTTTGTGTTTCTAGTGAAATAACATTTAGAGGCTGCCCAGTAAACCGCTAAAATTACCCGAAAGTAAAGCAGAGCTTGGAGAAGGAACATGAGTATTTTGAGACTGGCAGACTTTCCAGTGCAGTCCTATGACAAATTGCGTTATGCGGATACAGATCGGCAGGGGCATATCAACAATGCTGTGTTTTCAACATTTTTCGAAACTGGCCGAGTTGAATTGCTTCATATGCCAGAACATGAGATATTCACGCTAGGTAGAAGCTTTGTAATTGTTTCGAAACAAATTAGCCTGCGAAAAGAAGTTCACTGGCCAGGAACAGTTGAGATCGGAACAGGAGTAATGCGTATAGGCAATAGTTCGGTCGAGTTCTATCAACAACTATTTCAACATGGAGAGTGTGTTGCCACTGCGCAGTCTGTCATTGTTCAAGTGGATGATGAGACTGGCAAAAGTGCGCAGCTTTCTGAAGAGGCAAAGGCAAAATTTGCTAAGTGG
>JAHDIM010000185.1:0-5252 GCA_020630805.1 Anaerolineales bacterium | reverse complement strand
ATGAAACTTACAGATTTCAAAGCCCTGACATTTGACTGCTATGGCACTCTGATTGATTGGGAAAGTGGCATGATTGCGGGCTTAGCGCCACTCACAAGTAAATTGCCAGAACCACTTACGCGGGATCAAATCCTAGAAGCGCATGCGCGGCATGAATCCGGCCAACAAGCCCAAACCCCGTGGAAGTTATATCCTGAAATTCTTTCTATTGTTTATAAGCGTTTGGCAGAAGAGTGGGGCATTCCAGCCTCGTGGGAGGAGTGTCAAGTCTACGGAGAGTCGGTCAAGAATTGGCCAGCGTTTCCAGACTCTGCGGAAGCATTGCACTATCTCAAACAGCACTACAAGCTGGTAATCTTGTCCAACGTTGACAATCAAAGCTTTGCTGCCAGCAACGCTAAGCTGGAGGTAGAGTTTGATGCGATTTACACTGCGCAAGATATTGGTTCTTACAAGCCGCAAGATGCCAACTTCGACTACATGCTGCGCCATATGCAAACGATGGGCGTAGCCCCAGCCGAAATTTTGCATACGGCGGAAAGCCTGTTCCATGACCATGTGCCCGGACGGCGCAATGGCTTAGCCAACTGCTGGATCTATCGTCGATACGATCAAGAAGGGTTTGGTGCAACGATGAATCCGGGTGAAATGCCAGAAATCGATTTTCAATTTACGAGTATGGCAGCGTTGGTTGAGGCACATAAAGACGAACTCTGTGCATAAACAGTCATAGCGGTTAACAGCGAAGCAAAAAGAGCCTGCGATTGAATACACAACCGGAGGCTCTTTTACTTTCTCAAGTGAACTAGACGTCTAGCCGCCGCCACCGCCGCCTCCGCGGCGTTCTTGTACACCTAGCGCATCACGCAATTCTTCGACAGAGATTCCTAATGTTTCTGCGGCAGCTTCAAAATTTGGGGGCCGCCCACCTAAGGCATCGCGCAATGCATCTTCGCTAATGCCCAATGCTTCTGCGCCAGCTGCAAAATCAATGCGCCCGCCACCGCCACCTTGACCTGGCGCACCACCTTGGCCTTGACCACCACCTTCTGGCCGGTTACCGCCTTGACCTTGGCCTCCACCGCCACCACCCGGGCCACCTTGACCAGCAAATTCACCCATCAGGCAGCGCGGCACGTAAGGGTAGCCTTCAGTAATCAGGTAAATGTATTGCCCATCAATGTTGATGCCGTTACATTCATCCAGGTCGCCTAAGCTTTGGTCAAAGAGCCAGTCTGACTTGAGTGCCCCATCTTTTTCTGGTCCAAATTCGAGCGTGCCACTATTGCGCGGTAACGGATAGGTACAGTTCGTTCCTGCACGCGGCCCGTCTCCAATGCGATAACTCGGCTGGTAAGCGCCACTTTTGGAGTAATAGATGAGATGACCATCTGCGGCGAACCCGACATGCACTAAATCTTGGTCAGAATTGAATGCTTCAACCAACAACGTTGAAACACCGTGATAGTGATATTCACCAGTCGGTTGTACGTGCGCCCGATTGAAGTCTAGCCCAAGATCTGTTGCGTCTTGAATGGCTTCAATACTGTGAACCTCACCAGTTTCACAGGTTGCGCGTTCTGCAGTGTCCGGCTCGAACTTGACGCCACTAATCGCAACGCCAGGGGTTCTGGCAAAGGACGGATTGCCAACATATACAGGATTAGTTGGATACACATAGCTACGATCCTGTGCGCTAATGGTATTGGGATTACCAGGGTTGGGAAATTCGCCTGTGTCATGGTTAGGCAATGCGTTGGCTGAAATGGTGCGGGTCTGGGCGGCTTCATCCACCGTGACTGTTACCTGTGTGCCAAACTCATTTGCGTCGTAGGTGTAGGATCCCAAATAATTTGACGCTAAGCTAACATTGGCTGGCTCGGCTTCGGCTGCCGGTTGTTCTTCAGCCGCAGTAACGCCTTCCGTTGGCGCTACTGCGGCAACGGTATCGGTTTCGGTCGCGTCTGCCTCAGCAACTGCTTCCTGCTCTGTAGTGGTTTCGGCAACAGTGGGTTCGATGTCAACAGCTTCCGCGGTTGGTACATCCTCAACAACTTCAACAGGTGCGGCTGGGGCGCTACAGGAACTCAACACGAATGCTAACAATATAAATAATCGAGACTTGTTGATCAAAAGAAATGGGTACTCCATGCAATCATTGTCACATAACGGGTTGGCGAAGTGGTATAGATTTTGTATAGGCGCTTACGTTGCGACGTTTTGCACGAAAGCGCATTGTTGCATGGCTAAGCCGTTATCATATGAAGGTGTGGCCGGAGGGTGGTAATAAAACAGTGAACAGAATTTTGGTTATAGTACAGACACTATGAAACTTAAATCAATTGTGGTGTTTCTTGCCTTATCTCTTTCGCCTGTGCTGTATTTTACGTATGCGTTGGATCGCTGGTTAGGTGTGTTGGCGTTCAAATGGGCTTATGTGGGTATTAGTGCTGGAATAGCTTTGCTGATGGCGGTGCTGGTTTTTCTGTATAGCAAGCAGCGCAACGCAAGCCTCGTGTCCGCCGTTGTAGCGCTTGCGCTAATGCTTAGTTTGTATGTGCTACCAGCGTCTTCGTCTAGGGTTTTACGCGAAATAATGCTTACGATTGAGCTTGGTACGCAAGCTGATAATGTTGAAGCGATTATCTTAGATGCATATGCCACTACCCGCTATGCGCCGCCGATTGTGACAGATCGACATAAGGAGATTCATGTCTCATTAGCATCGCAAGCCCCCGGTGACGTGACAGGTGCTATATTTCATTTAGAAAACGGACAAGTTGTTGGCACAACGTTCGTGCCGGACTAGTTGTCTATAACCCCTATTTGGAGCCTTGTGTAAATGAATACGCTTTCTAAAGAATCCCTAACTCAGGCCCTGCGCGATGCAGGTACTGCACACCATGAGTTTGAACAGGTGATCTTAAACGGTGAATATGACGTGTTATGGGCCGGATTTTATTCTGCGTTTGTGCTGGGGCGTTTGGGGCCGTTCATGCGTCCCAGTCAGTTGAACAATTTGCTAACAGAAACACCTGTTGATTCGAAATGGGTAGAGAACGCCACCAGCAACGTGCTGGCAGCGCTAATGCAATAAATTAGCCTGATTGTGGCGTTGTGGCACGCCCTAAATGCAGTCTAAAGGGTACGTTGGAAACCGTTCGCACAACTGATGTACGGCAGCTTTGGTTGCCGCAATTGTTTCAGCGTCCACATCATAGCCGTCTGCAGCCATCCAAATTTGACTGAGCAACTGACCAATTGTTGTGAGTTCAGCTTCTTTCATCCCGCGTGTGGTGGCCGCGGCGACACCAAGTCGCACGCCGCGCCATTTCATGGGATTGATAGGATCTCCTGGCAATGGATTCTTATTGCAGGTCAAATCTGCAAGTTCCATCACCTTTTCAGCCTGATCTCCCGTAATCCCCGCGGCTTGAACATCGACTAACATCAGATGATTGTCTGTCCCGCCTGAGACGACATCGAAGCCAGCATCTAGCAACGTATTGGCCAATGCCCGTGCGTTCTTGACGACTTGAGCGGCATAGGTTTTGAATTCCGGCTGCATGGCTTCGCCAAGACAGACGGCTTTAGCAGCGATGACATTCAAGTGGATGCTGCCTTGTGAACCAGGGAACACGGCGCTGTTCAATTTCTTACGCCAACGATCTGCATCACGCGCCAAAATTAGACCGCCGCGCGGTCCTCTGAGTGTTTTCGTCACAGTACAGGTCACGATGTCCGCATGTGGCACCGGATTTGGATGCGCGCCACCCGCAACCAGCCCAGCAATATGCGCCATATCAACCAGAAAGACCGCGTCTACACTTTTGGCGATGGCGGCCATTCGTTCAAAATCGAGCGTGCGAGGGTAAGCAGATCCACCAGCAATGACCAACTTTGGCTGATGCTCTAGGGCGAGGGCTTGCATCTGGTCATAATCAATTTGACCTGTGTCTGCATGGACGCCATATGGCACAATGTTGAACCATTTACCAGACAGATTGGGGTTTGCACCATGACTCAGGTGCCCGCCGGCAGCGAGCGACATGCTGAGTACCGTATCGCCCGGCTGCAAGAGCGCGACAAATACAGCTAAGTTTGCTTGCGATCCAGAGTGCGGTTGCACATTGGCGTAGCTCGCACCGAACAATTCGCAAGCCCGATCAATGGCAAGTTGCTCGACTTCATCTACAATTTTCGCGCCCCCATGGAAGCGCTTACCAGGGTAGCCTTCAACCGTCTTGTTGGTAATGTGTCCCCCCAGTGCATCCATGACTGCTTGACTAACGATGTTCTCTGACGCAATCAGTTCAATCTGGTCGACCTGACGTTTGGCTTCCCGTTGCAAAATGTCTGCAACAAGTGGGTCGGTGTCGGCGAGTGGGGCGGAAAAAAAGTGATGCATTTGTGGGTCCTCTAGAGCAGCGTGAAAGTATCCAAGATTGCAAGATAGCTAAGCCAATTGGCGTGCAGTATATTATCTGTAAACGGTTGTTTTTTGGGAATGTATTTGCGAAATTACATATGTGCCTGCATTGGCAACTTCTCTTCCGTTTTGACGTATTACTACACAACACCACCTATACATTTTCTATGGGTGATGAGTACAACACAATCTGATGAAATTGAAAATCCATTACAACTCGCCCGTCGTGCTTACGTTTGCCATTGTTTGTATTGTGGTCTACGCCTTGGGCGCCACAATATTTCCCGGCCTGGTCGACTGGCTTTTTTCCGCGCCACCTAATTTGTTGTCGGCAAATCCGCTACATTATGTGCGCTTAGTGACGTATGTCTTTGGACATGCGGATCTGGGTCACTTGTTTGGTAACTTGATTTTTATCTTGCTGTTAGGCCCAATTCTGGAAGAAAAGTATGGCAGTGAGATGATGATCTGGGTGATTGCAGTGACGGCTATAGTATCAAGCGTGCTGAATGCTGTGCTCTTTTCTACAGGCGCAATCGGTGCAAGTGGGATCGTGTTCGCTTTTATCACACTCGCATCTGTGGTGAATGTGGAGCGGAATTCCATCCCGCTATCCTTTGTGTTAGTCGTACTTGTGTGGCTCGGGCGTGAATTTTTGCAAAGTTTTACACCAGACATGATTTCGCAATTTGGACACATTATGGGCGGGATTATCGGTAGCGTGTTTGGTTTCCGGCTGGCGCGGCGGCGTGAATACGAATACTAAGTGTTTTGCAACTTGCTCTGTGTGAGTTGGATCTAAGTAACATCAGTTCTGGATAAG
>JAHDIM010000184.1 GCA_020630805.1 Anaerolineales bacterium | reverse complement strand
GTGGCGGTTGCGGCGGTCAGTTGGCTGCGCAGGGACATGCTTTCTTCTTTCATGCGCACAATTTCCCAGTGCATTTGGATCAACTGTTGATTGTGGCCTTCCAACACGCTGCCGAGCTTCGCTTGCAAGTGCCGATATTGCTTCAGCAATGCCTGATACGCCACTTGGCTTTTGGCTAAGGCCTGACGCAAGTAGTCGCGGTCATATGCGAGCTTATCAATATCGAGCTTGAGCGTTGTGATTTTACGGTGGGCAAGTTCCATAGCAATAATCCATGCAAGGACTGCGCCAACCAGAAACGTAATAAAAATTGTATAAAACATAATAATTTACTCGGGTGGCTGAAGCGTAGTGGTTCGAGAAAGATGCGTCAATTTGATAACGGTTGTTTTTTCGTACGAATTGAGACAGAGACAGTGTTAGATGACTGTCTCTGTCTCGGACTGCTGTTCTTAGTTGCTCGGGACGTTGATGATTTCACCAATATAAATGTTGGCTTCCCGCTGTCGGAGCTGCGGATTGATCTCAACCATGTCTGCCACGGTGACACCATAGCGGGCGGCAATTTTGCCCAAGGTGTCAAACTGTTGCACGATGTACGACGTTGTCCCGAATGGCGCGCCAGGCAATGGCCCAGACAAGCGCACGCTGCGCCCAGGGAAGATTAGGTCTGGGTTCTGGCGCAACTCTGGATTGAGTGCGAGTAAGTACGCCACCGTTGTATTGGACCGGAAGGCAATGGTGCGTAACGAGTCGCCTTGCTGGATCACGTAAGTGTCACCGGACAGGGCTGCGGTTTGGGCTGCTTCCGCAACATTTGCTTCACCGGCGCCCCCAACTGCGGGCGCTTCCGCTGCGGTTTCTGCAGGTGGGTCCGCTGGCGCTGGTGCTTCTGTAGCGGCTGGCTCAGGCGTTGCAGTCGGTGCGTCTGGTGTGCTTGGAACTGCAACCGTAGTTGGGATGCTTACTGTTACTGGACTTGCAGTTGCCACTGGGACAGTACTGCCACCGTCGCCGGTGCTGACCAAACTGCCTTCACTTGGCCCTGTCAGCAATGCTTTCTGGGCTGGGTTCAAAACCGTCTCAACAATATGTAAGACACCGTTGCTGGCCTGAATGTCGCGAATTGCAATCGTGATGCCGTTGACTTGCGCAATTCCGTTATTGTTCGTGATGCGCAGCTTGTCCTGATTGAGCGTTGTCACTTCGCCATTGGCGTCTGCTAGCGTGATCAGTTCTGCGGCGCTAAAGCCACCCGCGATTACGTGATAGGCCAAGGTGTTATCTGTGCGGCCAACATCACCAAGCTGTGCAAGCTGTTGTTCTGCGGTGAGTAACAGGAAAGCGTCATTGGTTGGGGCGAAGACGGTCAGGTCGCCGGGCACGCTCAGTAAGTCTGCAAAGGCCCCGCGTTCCACCGCGCCTACAAAGGTAGAGAACCGAGCATCCGCAGAGAGGATTTGCAAAATGGTTTGCCCTTCGGTTGCGACGCCAGAGCCATCGACACTGGACCCAGTTGCCGGCGCTTGCGTCGCGACGGTGGTAGCAACTGTGGTTGCCACAGGGTCAGTCGTGTCTGTGGGGGCTTCATCTGTTGCTGTGGTTTCAGGTTGTGGCGTGGTGTTGACTGCTGGGGCCACGCTGGTGACCTCTTCTGTTGGCGTTTCGGTTGCGGCTTCAGTCTCGGTTGCTTCTGGCGTTGCCGTGGCTAAGAGTTGAATGGTTTCGCCGTTGAACAGCACCCACTCTGGTCGCGTGCTGACCTCAGGGTTGAGATTTAGCAAGTTAGTGACATCCAAACCATATTGTCTGGCAATGGAAGACAGCGTGTCACCTGGTTGCACCACGTAGGTTGCGGGTGTTTCCACTGGGGCGCTTTCGGTGGCTTCTGGGGTTGCCGTTTCCTCTTGGGCAAAGGCAATGCTTGGCACTGCTGCTGCCATTAGGACAAATGCTAACCAAGTACTGAGTAAAAGTTTTCGAGCAGTCATAAATATTCTCCGTGCGGGGCCACGTGCCCCTGCTTACCAATTGTCATCCAGCGTCGTTCTGAACTTACCAGATGGACTGATTTCAACCTGCGTCTGTGCCCACGGGTTGTTAAGCACGTCAATATTCTGCCGAAAATCAAGGGAGATAGGGGCAAATTCGTCGTTTGGATTCGGTTTTTTTCGAAGATTGATCGGTGTTTGTTGCGTATAGTGCTTTATGACTGCGTATAGTCTGCTCGTGTTTTGATCGGGGTGAGATGTGCGACAGGTGTCGCGGATTTTACGGCAGGAATGCCCTTCGCTTTCAAATCGAGGCGTGTTGCACGCCGTGCAGAATTAGAACGCGTTTGTAACCGTAATCTAGCGTCTTGCAAATAAGCATTTAGGGAAGTACTAGTAAACTCCATTCGTCAAGATGCAGTCCTGAACCGGAACGGCACCAAAACAACATTGCGCAAAACTATAGTATTTGCCCATTCTTAAGATACCTAAACCCACTATAATCGGTGGCGCATTTAGGAAACCTTTGGTTGTCTAAGCTGCACTTTGGGAGAGAGATATGAAAAGAATAAATAACAGCTTGTCGATCAAGTCGCGGCTGCTGTTGATGACGCTGGCGGTGAGTCTAATCTCCAGTCTGATCATCGGCTTTTTGGGTTGGCAAACTGGCCGCATCGCGCTTGATAATGCAATTGACAGTCAGTTGACCTCAATCCGCTCATCGCGCGCGTACCAGATTGAGACCTACTTTGAGGGCATTTTTTCGCAAACGCGAACGCTGGCGGAAGACCGCATGGTCGTCAATGCAATGCAGTCGTTCAAGGTTGGCTACGGTGAAGCGTTAGAACGGACGCTGTCCCCTGAACAATACGAACAGATTGAGACGTACTATCAAGAAGCTTTTTTGCCCCGCCTCTTGCAAGATGGTGCGCAAGCCAATTTGCTCATTCGCTATTTGTCCCAGCGTCAAGTCGCGAACTATTTTCAATACCATTACTTAGTCAATAACCAATTCCCCGTGGGTCAGAAAGACGAGCTGGTGCTGGCCTCAAATGACACCACCACGTACTCGCGCATCCACGAGTTCTACCATCCTATTTTCCGCAACTTGCTATATGAGTTTGGCTATCACGACATCTTCCTGATTGATCTGGAAAGCGGCAATATTGTCTACAGTGTCTTTAAGGAAGTGGACTATGCCACCAGCCTAATTGAAGGTCCATACAGCGAAAGTGGGCTGGGCGTATTAGCAGCGAAGATCCGAGCGCAGCCAGAACGCGACCGCGTCACGATTGTTGACTTCCGTAGCTACGAACCCTCTTACGGTGCACCTGCGGCCTTCGTTGGCGCGCCCATCTTCGATGGCAACACCGCGATTGGCATCATTGCGCTACAACTCCCGGTTGATGAAATTAATAACGTGATGACGGGTGGGCAAGGCTGGGCGACAGACGGTCTGGGTGACACGGGCGAAACCTTCCTCGTTGGCGCGGACGGATTTATGCGCTCAGTGTCACGACACTTTATTGAAGACAAAGACGCGCTGCTGAGTGATCTGAGCGGCACGGGCGTGCTGCAAACCCAGCTAGACGGCATCAACACGTTTGACACGACAGTGATGCAATTGCCAGTGTCGTCGCAGGCTGTTTCCGAGTCGTTTACGGGATTGAGTGACACATTGGTCGTCAACAGCTATCGTGGGACGCCGGTGCTGAGCTCTTTTGAGCGTCTTAATATTGAAGGCTTGGACTGGGCCATCTTAGCTGAGATTGAGCAGCAAGAAGCCTTTGCTCCGATTACCAATATGCAGCGGCGTTTGCTGCTGTGGACGGTCAGTCTCATTCTGCTGGTGGCCTTTGCGGCCTTGTTGCTGGCGCGGGGATTCTTACGCCCAATTGAAGCCTTGAATGACAGTGTTAAGGCCATCAACCAAGGTGCGGAAAACGTCAAAATTGATGCCAACCGTAATGACGAGATTGGGGAACTGGGCGAAAGTTTCCTCAATATGTTCGCGAACTTACGTGAGCAAAAGTCGCACATCGCTGCGCAAGATGCGAACTACGACGCGCTGTTGCATCGGGTGTTGCCAGAGCAACTGGTCGAACGCTACAAGGCGGGCGAAACCATTGCCGATTCGTTCCCGCAGGTGTCATTGGTGTACATCCGCGTGGAGGGCTTGTCCAAGCTTGAGCAAAAGCATACGCCGTTTGACCAAGCGCGTCTGCTCAGCGGCATTTACAAACGCTTCGATGCCATCGGTCAGACCTATGAAATGGATCGGGTGGAGACGCTGGGCGAAACTTACGTCACCGCCAACGGGCTCAGCACCGCACGGCTAGATCACGCGAAACGGGCTGTCAACTTTGCGCGTGAAATTATCAAAGACATCATGGCGTTTAGCGCCAGTGAAGACATTGATCTGTCCCTACAGATCGGCATCAACACAGGGGCTGTCTATTCCGCCGTCATCGGTGACGACTTCCTGAACTACGAAGTGTGGGGCAAGACGGCCAAGATTGCCAACCAAATTCACCTTGCCGCAGAACCTAACACCATCTTGGTGACAGAAGCGGTCAAGACCCGTCTGGGTACACACGTGGTGTTCTCTGACCATGCACTTGTCAATGTCACTGGTGAGGAGGATATCTCAGTTCACTTCATTGAAGTTGGCGGCACTGGTGACACGGGCGCGTTGAATCCAAATGTTGTGGATGGAGGGTTCGGCAAATGAGTGGATTTGTTTCTACAACGTATTTGTGGGGGATTGCCACGATCTTGCTCGTGCCAATTCTGATTGTGCTGCTGAATGAAGCCACTGAACGCTTGGAGCGGCGCGACCATTTTCTAGCCAATTTGTTTGCGTTCTCACGTGACGTGATCCTGCCGTTCTTTGCGCTGTTCTTTGTAATGCGCAATGTGGTGCAGCTAGACGAACTGAGCTTTGTCATGCGCATGGTGGCGTCCGTTTTCTGGGCGCTGATTATTGTGCTGATCTTCCGCTTCTCGCGCTCGCTAACCATCAAGAGTGAAGACGACGAAGAAGACTGGTTTGACAACATCCCGCCGCTGTTCTTGCGCTTGCCGCCGTATTTGCTGATGGGCTATGTCGCCTATCACGTGGTGCAAAACATCTGGCAGATTCCGGTCAGTGAACTGGCGACTACGCTAGGGTTGGGCTCAGTCGTGATTGCGTTCGCGCTGCAAGACACGCTCAGTAACCTCGTATCGGGGCTGCTGCTGATTATTGGGCGGCCATTCAAGCCTGGTGAGTGGATCCACATCGGTGGCACCGAAGGCAAGGTCATCAGTGTGAATTGGCGCTACACCAGTATTCAAACCCGCAATGGGGACTTGGTCATTATTCCAAACGGATTTATCGCTGGCGAATCGATTGAGAATCATCATCGTCCAGACCCCGTCACGCGGGTCACGCAAGCGATTGACGTCGCGTATGTGAATCCGCCGAACAAGGTCAAAGCTATGCTCATGGAAACGATGCTGGAAACGCCCGGTATTTTGGCAGATCCGCAGCCTGAGGTGGCTGTGACGCGCATCGATGATCCGTTGATGGGCTACGAATGCCGCTACTGGATTGCTGACTTTGAAAACAAACCGGCTATTCACAACGCGTTTATGACGCGGATTTGGTATGCGGCCAAGCGGCATGATGTGCCATTCCCAAGTCCGGCGTATGACTTGTTTCATTACGACGGCCCAACGGTCAGCAAAGAAGGTGAGATTACAACGGACCATCTGGCTGAACTGTTGCAGCCGCTGCCGCTGTTTAGTGACCTTGACAGTCGTAACTTGAAACGCCTGAGCTTGGCCAGCACACTGTACAACTTCGCCGCAGATGATGTGGTGGTAGAAACCGGTGGACGTGAACATGGTTTCTATGTCGTGCTCAACGGTCAGTTTGATTTATACGCCAAAGACATGGACAACGACCTGCACAAAATTGGGTCACTCGGGCAAGGTGGTTTCTTTGGGGAACACGGTCTGTTTGGGTCTCCTGAAAGTCAGCTACGCGTCGTGGCAGTTGGCGATGCAGACGCGATGGTGATTGAACATGGCTCCATCATCAATTTGTTGAACCGCAATCCGAGACTAGCCGACTCCATCAATCTGATTATTACGGAGCGCCGCTTTGTCATCGACCGTCTGGCCGGTATTGATCAGGACGCAACGCCTGAGACGTTGACCTTGCCCGTGAATGGAATCGTAGAGGTACACAACGCATGAACATAAGAATTCAAAAATTTGTCTTACTTGGTCTGTTGGCGTTGCTGCTGACGGCCTGCGCTGGCCGGAATGATGAACAAGTCTCAATGACAGAATTCCGAGAGTTACAAGCGCAATACAATCGGCTACAAGCGGACCACGACGCCGTGATGACCCAGTTTGAACGCATCAATGCAGATTTCAAGCGCGGTGAATTCCTAGACCCCGTTACACAGAAAGAGCCGGTCTTATTTCACGTGGGTGACAAGACGCTCCAAGTGGTGCAAGAACGGGGGCGCGTGAGTTGTGGCGTCAATGCCAATGTACCGGGCTTCGGTTTTTTGAATCCAGCGCAGGGTGGCTACCGTGGGTTTGACGTGGACTTCTGTCGGGCGGTTGGCGCTGCCACGCTTGGCAATCGGGGGGCGACCAAAGTGGACTTCTCTCCACAAACGGGACGCAGCCGCTTTGTCGCGTTGCAAGCCGGTGAGATTGATGTGCTTATTCGCAACACGACTTTGACCCTGACACGTGATACCGAGCTTGGTCTAGATTTTGTCACCACGACGTTCTATGACGGACAAGGGCTTTTGGTGAGTAATAACTCTGGCGTGCGTCGCTTAGACGAAATGCAAGACCGCACCATTTGTGTTGCCGAAGGCACAACGTCGCAGGACAACTTGGTGACCTTCTATGAAAACGTCAACATCACCATTCGCGTGGTGCCATATGCCGACATGGAAGTGTTGCGTAATGACTATCAAGACGGGGCGTGTGATGGATTTACCGCAGACAAGTCGGCACTAATTGGGCAACAATTGCTCTTGGACGACCCATCTGCGCATCGCATTTTGCCGGATGATATTAGTCGAGAGCCGCTAGGTCCTGTCGTGCGCCATGGTGACAACAACTGGCGCGACGTAGTGGAATGGGTGGTGCAGTGCACGCTCAACGCGGAATATCTGAACGTCAATAAAGAGAACGTGGAAGAGATGCTGTTGTCTGAAGATATTCAGATCAAGCGCTTGTTAGGCGTGGAGCCAGGGCTTGGGAAAAAGCTTGGCTTGGCAGATGACTTTTGTTATCAGGTGGTGCGCCAAGTTGGGAACTATGCTGACATTTACGACAACAACGTTGGGATTGCAACAGATCTGAACCTACCTCGCAGTCTCAATGCCTTGTTCCGCGACGGCGGGGTGTTGTATCCAATGCCGTTCAAGTAGGGCATTTCTGTCAAAGACTTAACTTTATACGTCTAATGTGAATTAGTTTCGCAAGTTTATGCTGCTAGCCATAGAAAAGGACTTGATGTCATCCCCGATGCACCATGCTTGTTTTGACTTATTTTGCAATTCGTTCGCATCGGGG
>JAHDIM010000183.1 GCA_020630805.1 Anaerolineales bacterium | reverse complement strand
TCGACATGATGTTGTTGAACAGTCAATGCATATTCGTCTTCAAAAACACCAACAGCATCTGCGAAATCTATTCTGTGTTTCGCTAGATTTGTCTCAGCTTTGCGTTGATCCCATTCAAAGGTCATGCTCATATTGTATGCACAAATGATGCACAACGCAACACTTCTACATTATTGATCATGTAATGATTTTGGCTCCTACCGTTCCACAGGCACCTCCAACTCAATATGCCTGCGTTCAATCACCTCTTCTTCAGCCGTGGGAATTGTCACCAACTCTGGCAAATAAGCCCCAAACGTTGACAATGCATTTGCACCGGTTGGCTCTAGATACATTGCCAACACCGCATTGTCCGCTTGATCTAACGCCTGCAACAATTCAATCTGATTGACCGTCACCAAGTGCGCGGGCTGCGCGAACGGATCAAATTCAATCTCTTCGCCGGGTTGAGGGTCAATGCCTTGTGCAGCATCACCGTGCTTTCGCTTTCACGCGAACTATCGGCAAGTGAAGCACTGGTGCCATCATGCAGAGTCTCGGTATTCTCAAATTCTTCAGGCACATACAGCACGCGCAGCCCTTGCAGCGCGACTTTGGAAAACGCTTCGCCTGTATTTGAGTCAAACACAATCGCGGTTATACTGACCAAACGGATTTGCCCCCGGGCGCTATCTGGCCTAGCGACTGCTGGCGAGCTGGCCGGCACGCAACTGACGGCGTTGCCAACCCGGTCTGCGTTTTGGTTCTCGATTGTGGTGACGTATCCGGAGGTTGAGGTGTTTGGGGTGGAGTGAGTGACATCATATGGACCTAAGTAGAATAGAAAAGCGCTCATTGACGTATTCCAATGGGCGCTTTTTTGATTCATACTCAAATAGAGAGTGCCTATTAACTTCGATTACAATACATTCATCAACCCTTTTATTGAGGCAAACTTTTGATTCAACTTGAACTAATTGACGCGATTGAAAAACGCTTGTGGTCAGCCGCAGACAACTTGCGGGCAAATTCGAATTACGCCAGTAATGAGTATTTCATGCCAGTCATGGGCTTGGTGTTTTTGCGCCATGCCTACAGCCGTTACCAGACGGCTAAGGCTGAAATTGAGCCAACTTTGCCGTCACGCGGGGGTAAAACCCGACCGCTAACGCCGCAAGATTTCGCGCAGCGCGGGGCGATTTTTCTGCAAGACCATGCCCAGTTTGATACGTTAGTCGCACTCCCCACGGGCAAAGATATGGCGGCGGCGGTTATCCAGGCAATGGAGTCGATTGAAAAAGATTACCCAACGCTAAAGGGGGTGCTGCCCAAGGCGGAGTATCAGGATTTGGATGATGAGGTGTTGCGCAATTTGCTGCGCACGCTGAATCCGGATGAGTTGAAGCAGGTGACGGGCGACGTATTCGGGCGCATTTATGAATATTTCCTGACGCAGTTTGCGAACCAAGGGGCACATGATGATGGCGAGTTCTTCACGCCAATTTCGCTAGTGTCGCTAATTGCGAATGTCTTGGAGCCGGACACGGGTACGGTGCTAGACCCGGCCTGTGGGTCCGGCGGGATGTTTGTGCAAAGCGCACGCACGGTGCAACAGCGCGGCGCGGATGCAAACCAACTGACGTTTCGCGGCTTGGAAAAGAACCCCACCACCATTCGCTTGGCGAAGATGAACTTGGCCGTGCACGGTTTAGAAGGCGATATTCAAAAGGCGATCTCGTACTATGATGACCCGCATGAGTTGGTGGGCAAAGCGGCGTATGTAATGGCCAACCCGCCATTCAACGTAGATGAAATTGATGCGGCTAAGATCAAAGAGGATCCGCGTTTGCCGTTTGGCTTGCCGGGGACCAACAAAAAGAACAAGGTCAGCAACGGCAACTATGTCTGGATCAGCTACTTCTACAGTTACCTGAATGACCACGGCAAAGCTGGCTTTGTGATGTCGTCGCAAGCGTCTAGCGCCGGGCGCGATGAAGCCACGGTGCGCCGCAAGCTGATTGAAACGGGCGCAGTAGAGGCCATGGTTGCCATTCGCCAGAACTTTTTCTACACGCGCAGCGTGCCGTGCGAGCTGTGGTTTTTCAACAAGGCCAAGGTCAATACGTTGCAAGGCCAGGTCTTGATGATTGATGCCCGCAATGTCTACCGCCAAGTAACGCGCAAGATCAATGATTTTAGCCCAGAGCAGCAGCAGAATTTACTGGCGATTGTGTGGCTGGCGAGGGGCGAACAGCAGCGCATGGTGCGCTTAGTGGACCAGTATTTAGCGCAAATGCAGACTGCGATTGATACCTGTTTCACGCCAGCCGACACGGCAATGACCATTGCCGATGTGCAACAGCTTGCGCCCGTGTCTGCCTTTCGCCGTACAGTGAAAGACTACACCGAATTACTGCTGACCATGCTGAAGGCCAACCTCAACGCCCCAGAAGCCGCTGATATTAAGCAGCAAATTATGAACGTGGCGGGCGACTTAACGGCTGACCTGAGCATGGCCTTTGCTGGCTTAGAACACGTTGAACTTACGATTGGGGATGCTACCAAATTGGTCACCAACGTCGCCAACACCCAATTCCTGACCCAAGATGCAGCCCAACTGAGTAAACAGTTGCGCAGCACCCACAAACAGCTCGACGCGATTTATAGCGCTTGCCAAGCCGCCGGACTGAGCACGAAAGATACCGCTGGTTGGGACAGCAGCGCGGTGCGCAAGTTGCGCAAAACCCTGCAAACCACGCTGGCGACTGCCCAAGCAGCGCTAAAACAAGTTGGCTATTTCTGGAGCCACGCCGACTGGCTCACCAGCCGCTTTCCAGACGCCACCTTTCAAGCGGTGCCGGGTCTGTGTGCGCTGGTAGACCATGCCACCCTAGAAGCCAATGATTGGAGTCTCACCCCTGGCCGCTATGTGGGCGTTGCGCTAGAAGTGGAAGACGCTGACTTTGATTTTTCTGCTGAACTGACTTCAATTCACGCTGAACTTGCGGAGTTGGATGCTGAGGCACAAGAGCTGGCATTAAAAATTTCGAGAAACTTACGAGATCTAATCTAATGAGCAGAAAGATAGTCACATTAGATAAATTAGGATACGTAAGTCGGGGCAAGTCCAAACACAGACCCCGTAATGCGAAACATCTTTATGGTGGGCAATATCCTTTCGTGCAAACTGGAGATATCAAGCATAGCGGACTCTACTTGCATGAATATTCTCAAACTTATAGTGAGGCAGGGCTAGCACAAAGTAAGTTGTGGCCAGCAGGAACACTATGTATCACTATTGCTGCCAATATTGCTGATACATCCATATTAGCAATCGACGCTTGTTTTCCCGACAGTGTAATTGGTTTTATTCCAGATAAAGACAAAACCGATGCTCGTTACATCAAATACCTATTTGATGCAAAGTTACAAAAGAGATACCAGAATTTTTCACAAGGGGCTGCTCAAGACAATCTAAGTCAAAAGAAACTACTCTCTATTGATCTGGAAGTTCACTCATTGCGTGACCAACGCAAAATAGCAGACATCCTCTCAGCATATGACGATTTGATTGAAAACAACCGCCGCCGGATTCAGCTGCTGGAAGAGTCGGCGCGGCTGTTGTACCGCGAGTGGTTTGTGCACCTGCGCTTCCCCGGCCATGAGGCTGTACAGATCATCGATGGTGTGCCGGAGGGGTGGGAGAAAGTAAAACTTTCTGATCAAGTTTCAACTCAATATGGATATACCGAAACAGCAACGAAAGAAGCTATTGGGCCGAAATTCTTAAGAGGCACAGACATAAACAAAACTTCTTATATTGATTGGTCAACGGTTCCGTTCTGCACAGAGGAGAACTTAAACAAAGAAAAATACCAATTAGACCTAGGTGACATATTAGTTATTCGTATGGCAGATCCCGGTAAGGTCGCAATTGTTGAACAAGAGATTGATGCAATTTTTGCTTCGTATTTAGTGCGTTTGAAACTAAACCCTAGCGTAAAAATCAGCCCCTTGTTTTTATTCTATTCACTAGCCTCACTTGAATATCAAGGGTACATTTCTGGAGCAAGCACAGGATCAACTAGAAAAAGTGCTAGCGCTAAGCTGTTAGTCAACTATGACATAGTCATTCCTTCTGCTCATATCTGTCAATTATTTGAAACAGTTGCTTCTAAGTATAGAAAGCAAATCAATGCACTATTAAAACAGAATGCTTCACTAAGAGAAGCTCGCGACCTTTTACTCCCGCGTCTAATGCGCGGCGAAATTGATGTCTAATACACTATAATAGGCGCTCAACACAGTATTCCGGAGCTAACACGTAGTTGAGTAGATATAGTGAAGACAAACTTGCCCAAGAAACCGCGGCAAACTATCTAGAAACCGCCCTCGGTTGGCGGTCGGTCTTCGCTTGGAAACAAGAAGACTTAGGGCCAGCCAGTCTGTTGGGTCGCGAAAGCAAGCAAGAGGTGGTGCTTTCACGGGACGTGTTCGCCGCGTTGAAGCGCCTCAATCCCAACTTGCCAGACAGCGCCTACGCTGACGCGCTGCGCCAGCTCACCACGGTCAGTAGCACTCAATCCCTCGTTCAAACAAATAAAGAGCTTTACACCCTGCTGCGCGACGGCATCCGCGTGCGCTACACGGCCGTAAACGGCCAGCGCCAAACCAAAACGCTGCGCGTTCTAGACTTTGCCACCCCAACCAACAATGACTTCTTAGTGGTGCGCGAACTACAAGTGCATGGACCGCTTGGCAATAAGCGGGCGGACTTGGTGGGCTTTATCAATGGCTTGCCGTTGGTTTTCATCGAATGCAAAAGCCCCAAAGTTGAATTACGTGGAGCGTTTGAAAAGAACTTTAGCGACTACAAAAAGACAGTTCCACAGCTGTTCCATCACAACGCCATCGTGCTGTTTATGAACGGCATCGATGCCAAAATCGGCTCCCTTACCAGCAGTTGGGAACACTTCAACGACTGGAAGCGCCTCGCCGAAGCCGACCCCGGCGCAGTGGACAACGAAACGCTGCTCAAAGGCGTGTGTGACAAAGCCAACCTGCTTGACCTCATTGAAAACTTCATTGCGTTTGATGATGGCGGCGGCAAGCTGAAGAAAATTGTGGCCCGCAACCATCAGTTCTTGGGCGTCAATCGCGCGGTGCAAGCCGTGGCCGACCGCAAAGCGCGGCAGGGCAAGCTCGGCGTTTTTTGGCACACCCAAGGGGCCGGCAAAAGCTATTCGATGGTGTTCTTCACGCGCAAAGTGCATCGGAAATTGGGCGGTCAGTTCACCTTCCTCATGCTCACCGACCGCGCCGATTTGGACACGCAGCTCTACAAAACCTTTGCGGGCTGTGACGTGGTCGATCATGACAAAGATCCGTGTCGGGCGGCGAATGGCGACCATCTGCACAGTCTGCTGGGGCAGCACAAAGCCTACATCTTCTCGCTCATTCAAAAGTTCAACAAAGACGAAGCCGCGCGGCAGGGCTACACCCAGCGCGACGATGTAATTGTCATCACCGATGAAGCGCATCGCACGCAGTATGGTAACTTGGCGCTCAACTTGCGCAATGCGCTGCCCAACGCCAGCTACATGGGCTTTACCGGCACGCCGCTCTTCAAAGACGACGAGATCACGCGCCGCATTTTTGGCGACTACGTCTCTACCTACAACTTCCAACGCGCCATTGAGGACGGGGCCACGCTGCCGCTGTACTACGACTCGCGCGGCGAAAAGCTGAACCTGTCCATGGGCGACCTCAACGCCAAAATCGCCGCTACCCTCGACGACTGGTACGTGGATGATATTGACACCCAACAGCGGCTAGAGCGCGAACTAGGGCGGTCGTATCACATCATCACGGCGGAAAGACGTCTAGAGCAGATCGCGCAAGACTTTGTGCAGCACTACAGCCGCGGCTGGGAAAGCGGCAAAGCGATGTTTGTCTGCATCGATAAGCTCACCGCCGTCAAAATGCATGGCCTGATCCAAACCGCGTGGGCGCAGCAGATTAGAGCCTTAGAACGCTCCATTCGCAAAACGCGCGACGAACAAGAAGAAATCGTCATTCTCAAGCAGATCAAATGGATGCGCGAGACGCAGATGGCCGTGGTCGTCAGCGAAGAACAAAACGAAGCCGAAAAGTTTGCCAAATGGGGCTTAGATATTGCGCCGCATCGAGAGCTGCTGAATAAGGGCTTTGATGGTGAGGGTGAAAAGCGCATCAGTGTGGAAAGCGCCTTCAAAAACGAAGCACATCCGCTGCGGGTAGCGATTGTGTGTGCCATGTGGCTGACCGGTTTTGACGTGCCCTCGCTGTCTACGCTGTATCTGGACAAGCCGCTCAAAGCGCATACGCTCATGCAAGCCATTGCCCGCGCCAATCGCGTCAATGCAGGCAAACACAACGGGCTGGTTGTAGACTACTGCGGCATCTTAGAACATCTGCGGGAAGCGCTCGCCACCTTTGCCCATGACGCAGATAGCTTAGACGACCTACCAGAGCCAGCTAAGCCGCAAGAAGAACTACTGGAAGACCTTGCTGAAGCAATTGATCTTGTGCGTGAATTCCTGCGCGAACGCGGCGCTAGTCTAGACGACGTGATGCACCTGCCTACGGAAGGGTATCAGCTCAGCGGCGCAATCAAACGCTGTAAAGAAGCCGCCAACGAAAGCGACGAAAGCCGCAAGCGCTTTGAAATTATGTGTCGGCTAGTGTTCAAGCTCTACAAAGCTTGTCTGAATGTGCCGGGTGTGCAAGCGCACCGCGCCGAACGCAAAGCAATTGATTTTCTCTACACCACCCTACAAGCCGACCGCAATCACGCCGACATTTCCGGCATCATCAAGCAACTGCACGGCATTGTAGACGCCGCCATTGAACCGGTTGGTGACACGCAACTGGGTGAAGAGACGCATCCTTATGACCTGTCCGGCATTGACTTTGAAAAGCTGCGCGAAGAATTCAAGAAAGGCGACCAAAAACGCACCATCGTGCAAAGCTTACGGGCCGTGATTGAAAAACGCCTGCAAATTTTGCTCATGCGGAATCCCATGCGTATGGACATGCAAGAAAAGTATGAGCAAATGGTGGCCGACTACAACAAAAGCAAAGACGCGCTCACTGTAGAGCAAGCCTTTCAATGGCTAGAAGACTTTGAAGGGAAACTTTCTGGTGAAGAAAAGCGGGCGGTGCGCGAAAACCTAGATGAAGAAACGCTAGCCATCTTTGACTTGCTCAACAAAGCCACGCTTAGTAAAGCCGACCGCAAACGCATCAAAGCCATTGCGGTGGAACTCCTCACCAAACTCAAGGCAGACACCCTGCAAGTGGACCAGTGGCAACAAAAAGACGCCACCAGCAGCGCGGTCTACACTACCATCTACGACCACCTGTTTGACGAATCCTCTGGTCTACCGGAGCCGCACTACTCCATTGAAGACATCGAACGCCATTCGAAAAACGTCTATCGGCACGTGTATGAAAAGTATCCGACTGTGCCGTCGCCGTATTATGAGGATCGGCCATTGGCGGGTTAGGGTTTCAAAAAATGCAAACGCCCAAACCTAGCAAAAATTACTTCTTTGTAGACGAATCTGGTGACA
>JAHDIM010000182.1 GCA_020630805.1 Anaerolineales bacterium | reverse complement strand
CCTATGGCATAAGAGTTGCAATCATAGAGAGTCGTTCGCACAATTTTTTGCAATATTTTCTGCAAGCCCATTTCGAACTTCTATGAAAAACACAACGCTTTTTAAGTCCACCCTATTTACACTCACCTTACTTGCTTTGGTGCTCGGCGCGATTCGCACGCCGACTGCGGCAGTCGCAGCGCCCCACCAACAAGACTTTGAAGAAGACTGTTTCGCAGTTGCAGATGAACAAGATGTACTCGTGCGCTTTAACAAGCTCACTGGCGCCACCACTATCATCGGTGACACGATTGCAGACAGTATTGAAGCAATGGCGTTCATTCCTGGCGCAGCTACGCTGTATGCCACGAATGACAACCGTCTGGGCACTATCAATTTGACGACTGGTGCGTACAGCGCCCTCCCATTTGCAATGGGTACCGGCAACGGCGAATTTGGTGACATTGAATTCAATGACATCAACGGGATGCACTTTGACAATTCCACCACGCCAGCCACGCTCTATGTCACCCATCGCCGCGATGGCACTGGCAATCCAGATGTGTTGCTTCAGCTTGATCCTGACACGGGGTTACACGTTGAAAATGCCTTTGGCGCTGGCATTGACTACATCGCAGTGGATATTCCAGCCGGCACCAACTATCACGACATCGATGACATCGCGATCAACCCGATCACTGGTGTGATGTACGGCATCGCCAATGTGGGTGGTGGCGTGAGCGGCTTGCTGGTCATCATTGACAAAGGCACTGGCGACATTATTGAAATTGGTGAAACCTATCCAGCCAATCCGGTTCCAGACGACAATCTGGTGATTGATGACCTTGAAGGTCTCTCTTTCTTCAACGATGGCCGTCTGTACGCTAGCACTGGCGACCGCATCGATCCGTTCGATACCAACCGTCTGTGGCAAATTGATGAAACGAGCGGCATTGCAACCCTCATTGGCCCCTTCGGTAGCGATCTCGCTGACATTGAAGCGCTGGGCTGTCTGACGGCTGAAGCCTTCCTTGGGATTGAAAAACACGTCAATGGTCGCGATGCGAACCTGCCAGAAAGCGCCGTCGATCTGCCCGTCGGCAGTCCGGTCATTTGGACGTTCCTCGTTGCCAATACTGGTGGGGCTACTGCGCGTAACGTTGAGATCAATGATGACCAACTCGGCGCCATTACTGACTGTGATCAGGACGCGCCCGTTGACTTAGATCCGGGAGAAGTCATGCGCTGTACCGCCACTGGCACGGCCACTGAAGGGCTGCACCGTAACATTGCCACCGTCACCGGCGACTCCGCGTCTTCAGGTGAACAGCTGACGGCGAATGATCCAGCACACTACTTTGGCTATGACGCGCAGCTCACGCTCGAAAAAGAAACCAACGACCTCGACTCTGACACCGCACCGGGTGCCTCCATTGATCATGGTGATCCCATCACGTGGACCTACACTGTGACCAACACTGGCTCTGTGCGCCTTGAAAACGTGGTCATTACCGATGACCAAGAAGGCGAAGTCTGTACCATCGCAGCGCTAGACGTCGATGAAACCGACACCTGTACTGCCTCTGGCACCGCTCAGTTTGGGCAATATGAAAACCTTGGCACGGCCCGTGGTGACGCTGTGGATGAAGGCGGCAACCCGATTCTGAATACAGCCAACCAACCTGTGGTTGCAGTCGATACCGACCCAAGCCATTACTTTGGCATTGGCAACCCAAGCATCAGCCTTGAAAAGTCGACCAATAATGCAGATGCGGACGCATCACCCGGCCCGTACATTCCAGCGGGCGACCCCATTACGTGGCGCTATGTTGTCACCAACACCGGCGATGTAGACTTGGTCAACATCCGCGTGACGGACAACCGCGTTGAGCTGATCAACTGTCCGCAAGACACGTTGGACGTGGGCGAAAGCATGACCTGTACCGCCACCGGCAGCGCTCTGACGGGACAATATGACAACCTCGGTACTGTCGCTGGTGATCCGGTCAATGACGCAGGCGATCCACTTGAACTGCCGGACGGCTCCACCGCTGACGATGTGACTGACTCTGACCCAAGCCACTACTTTGGCGCAGAGGTCAATATTGAAATTGAAAAGCGCGTTGCGGGGAATACCGCTGACACCGCGCCGGGGCCGCAGTTCCCCATTGGCACCCGCGTTGAATGGACGTACGTTGTCTCTAACACCGGCAATGTCGCGCTTGAAGATGTCAGCGTGACAGATGACCAAGGTGTGGTCGTGACCTGTCCACAAGACACGTTGGACGCTGGTGAAAGCATGACCTGTACTGGCGTTGGCATTGTTACCGCTGGCGCTTATGTCAACACCGGCACTGCGACTGGGACTAGTCCAGACACAGGCGACACCGTAGAAGCTGAAGATCCGGCCAACCACGAAGGCGTTGACCCAACCTTAGCTATTGAAAAGCGCATCAATGGGGAGCATGTCACCGAAGCACCAGGGCCATTCCTTGCGGTTGGTAGTGACATTACCTGGACCTACATTGTTAGCAACAACACTGACTTACGCATCACTGAAATTGATGTAACAGACGACCAAGGTGTCGCCGTGACCTGTCCAGAAACCGCGCTAGACGCTGGTGAAAGCATGACCTGTACTGGGAGCGGCACGGCCACAACTGGCCAGTATGTGAATGTCGGCACCGCCGTTGGCACGCCGGTCGATGACAATGGCGATGCGTTCCCAGACGAAAACGGCGATCCGATCACAACCGATCCAGTCACCGATGACAGCTTCTACTTTGGCGCAGACCCCAGTGTCACGATTGAAAAATCGACCAATGGGGCCGATGCTGACACCACGCCAGGGCCATACCTAGAAGTTGGCGCTGCCATTCGCTGGCAATATGTGGTCACCAATACGGGCAATGTCACGTTAGATGACATCAGCGTGACCGATGACCAAGGTGTGACCATCACTTGTCCGAAGCTGACGCTAACGCCAACGGAAAGCATGACCTGTACCGGCGCGGGTACCGCCACCGTCGGGCAATACACCAACGAAGGGGCTGTCACGGCCACACCAGTCGATGATAACGATGATCCGATTCTGGATGAAAACGATGACCCGACCAACGTGACGGACGAAGATGACAGTCACTACTACGGTGCCAATCCTCAGATTCAAATCGAAAAGAGCACCAATGGTGAAGACGCTGACGATGCACCGGGACCAAATCTCACGCCGGGCAGCGATGTCACGTGGACCTACGTTGTCACCAACACTGGCAACGTTCGCATTGAAGACATTAGCGTGGTAGACAACCAAGGTATAGATGTCACCTGTCCTGAAACTGCCCTAGACGCTGGTGCCAGCATGACGTGTACCGCCGAAGGCGTAGCGATTGAAGGCCAGTATGAAAATATTGGGACGGTCACAGGGGCTCCTGTCAATGAAGACGGTGCGCCGATTCTGAATGCAGACGGCGACCCATTGACGACCGAAGACGCAGACAGCAGCCACTACTTTGGCGCTAACCCAGGCATCTCACTTGAAAAAGCACCGGGCACCCAAACGGTAGATCCGGGGAGCGATGTCACCTTTACCATTACCGTCACTAACACGGGCAATGTGCCATTGACGAACGTAACCGTGACCGACACGCTCACGCCAGACTGTGAAGCGACCTTTGCAGAATTGGCCGTTGGCGCATCCGAAACGTACACCTGTGTTGCTACCAACGTACGCGCGACGTTTACAAACATCGCGGTTGTGGAAGCAACTGATCCGAATGACGAAACCGTCACGGATGAAGATGATGCCGATGTGAATGTGCCGGGGACGCCAGGGCTGCGCATTGAAAAATCTACCGATACGCCAAGCGTTGTTGCTGGCGCAACCGTTGAGTTCAGCATCACGGTGACGAACACCGGCGATGTAGACCTAACCAACGTAGTCGTAACCGATGACACCACGCCAGACTGTGACCGCACCTTTGACCGTCTAGATGTTGGCGATGACGTGACCTACACCTGTAAGGCCACCAATGTGCTGGCAGGGTTTACCAACGTGGCGCTGGTGGAAGCGACTGACCCAACGGGCGACCCGATTACAGCTGACGATGACGCCACCGTCAATGTCACCGTTCCAGCCGTCGCTGCGGATGACCCAAGTCTGAGCATTACGAAGTCAACCGACACGCCAAGCGTGACGGCGGGCACAACCGTTGAATTCAGCATTACGGTAACAAACACGGGCAACGTAGACCTCACTAACGTTGAAGTCAAAGATCCGAACACGCCAGACTGTGACCGCACCTTTGACAGCCTTGCCGTTGGGGAAGAGGTTACTTACACCTGTCAGGCCACCAATGTGATTACTGGATTTATCAACGTGGCGACTGTCACTGGCACCCCACCCGTTGGCGATCCGGTTAGCGCTGATGACAGTGCTGAAGTGACCGTCACTGGCGAACCTGCCATTGAGATCGAAAAGGCGCCGGATAGCCAAAACATTGATCCAGGTGGCACGGCGACCTTCGGCATTACGGTATTCAATCGCGGTAACGTGACGCTGACCGACATCGCCGTCAACGATCCGCAGGTGCCAGAATGTAACAACACCATTGATACCCTCGCCCCAGGCGCGGAGTTCACCTACAACTGTACGGTCAGCGGCGTGGCAACCAGCTTTACCAACGTGGCAACGGCCACTGGTGAAGACCCAACCGGCACTACTGTTACTGCTGACGACAGCGCAGAAGTCGTCGTCAATGCTAGCGCATCAATTGGGGACTTTGTCTTCCATGACATCAACGGCAATGGCGTCCAAGACGATGGCGAAGTGGGCGTGCCAGATCAAGTGGTGCAACTGTTGGATGACACCGGCACCGTCATCGGCGAACGCCGGACGAACGCCGATGGTACCTATCAGTTTGATGGGCTGAGTGCAGGTGTGTACAACATTGAATTCCGCACCAATGCGCAGTTCTATTTCACCGCCCAAGACTTTGGCATCGATGACGCTAAAGACAGTGACGCTGTCATTACCCCACAACAGTTTGTGGGCGAAGTGACCGGCATTGTGGTGACAGACAACACTAACAATATGACCATCGATGCTGGGTTGTATCTGCCGTCTTCATTGGGGAATTTTGTCTGGCTAGACATCAATGATGACGGCATCCAAGACGCAGACGAACCGGGCATTCCAAATGTCACGGTCAACTTGCTTGACGCATTTGGCAACATTGTCATCACCACGCTAACCGACAGTAACGGGTTCTACCAGTTCACAGATTTGGCCCCGAGTAACTATCAGATTGAGGTCTTACGACCCAACGAATTTGACCGTTTCTCAGAGCAAGATCAGGGGTCAGATGATGCAATTGACAGCGACTTCAACAGCAATGGCCGTACTGTCGTGATCACCATCGGATCTGGCACCAACATCGACACTATTGATGCGGGTCTAGTGCGCAGCCAAGTGCAGGGGAAGGTCTCTGTGCCTTCGCCAGTGCTCGACAAAGTTGCCGATGTAGACCGCGCCAAGACCGATGACGTAATTTCGTACCAAATTATTGTCAATAACCCAGCTGAGTTTGACCTGACCGATCTGGTGGTGACCGATAATCTGCCGCCACAACTCGACTTTGTATCGACTGACCTTGGCGTTTATGACGCCGCTTCCCGCAGCATTCGCTACGACGCTGGCACGCTTGTCGCTGGTGGCAATATCACCATGAATGTGCAAGCTAAGGTGAACGCGAGTAGCGTCGCGGGGCAAGGCATCATCAATGTGGCGACGGCTAGCTCTAATGAAGGCAACGCCCAAGCGGATGAGACCGTGACCACCACGCCGGTTTCTATTCCGGTCACTGGCTTCCAAGCTGGCGGATTTGGCCAAATTGTCTTCCCAGTTCTAATCCTCATCGTTGCGTTGGTCGGCGCAGTCGCAATCTACACACTGCTGTGTACATTGACCATCAAGCCGAACCACAACCGTGATCAGAAGCTGAGTCGGCAACTGCTGAGCGGCCTGCTCTCAATGGCACTGTTGCTGTTTGGAAGTGGCGTGGCCGCGTGGGTTTACTTCACCCCCGTCAGTGCCACCCAACAAACCACCGAGGTCGCGCAGATCCCGCTGACGGGTGTGACTGAAGAACCTGATGTTGTGGCCAGCGACGCTGATGACAGCGTGCAAACCGATCGTGTGATTGTGTCCACGCCAACGACACACACCGAGCTTGCTGAACAACAGCCTGCCCCGACGGACGCACCCGTTACCGAAGTGGAGCCTGCGGTTATTGAAGAAGTGGAGCCACCAACGGACATCGTCGAAGTTGCGGACGACTCCGGTGCTGAACCGATGGTGCTGGCCGCTGTCAATGACACCTTGACCGAGCTATTACGTCCAGGCAATACCGACCCGAGCATTCCGCATCTGAGCATCCCGCGTTTGCGGATGACCGAAAACGTCACCGCCGTGCCGCTGCTGGCAGATGAATGGGATTTGTATTCGCTTGAGCAAGAAATTGGCTGGTTACCAACCACCGGCTCGTTCCCTGGCGATGACCTCGCGATGGTCTTTGCGGCGCATGTCAACGTGCGCTCTGGGCGTGCTGGGCCGTTCCATGACCTCAATCAGCTACAAATTGGCGACCAGATTGTGTACGCGCAAGATGGTCAGGAATATATCTATCAGATGACCAAAGCCGAAGTGCTGAATCCAGATGACGTTGAGCAGCTCTACGTCGAAGACGGCAATAAAATCCTGCTCATCACCTGTCAAAACTGGGACGGCGTTGCCAACACCTACAGTGAGCGCTTGGTGGTCACTGCGGAACTGATTGCTGGGCCGTAGGTATCACCCTTAACAAAGCGGGGGTCTAACAACCTTTGGTTGTCTTAAGACCCCCGCTTTGTATTTAAGATCACCCGCATTTTCTCCCCCTCAGACTCCCCAAAAACAAGAAATCACTTCGTCTAAGACTGGGGCATAGACTGCCTGAAGACTCGGACAAATGTCGTGTGCATCCACTTCAGAGAGTCGTATCCTTTGGGTACAACGGTAATTCATTTTTGAGCAACTTTCTCCAAAGTTCCAGCTCGTAAAACTCGGCTTCTTGTGAGGTCAACTATGAAAACTTCTCAACTTTTCACATTGGTAGGTAGCGTTGCAGTCTTGGCTGGTGTCGCAGTGTTCTTTAGCATTGTTGCCGCAGTTGCTGTAGCAGTCGTTGGTGGTTTGGTTTCAATTGTGACCCGTCGTGACTATCAGGATATTCCAACAGTCATGGACAACCCACAACCATACCTGTATTTCGGTCTCTAATCCCGGCTGAACCCTTCTCTCTGTCTTTGTAGGGAAGCTTGGTCGGCTTCCCTTTTTTATTGGTAACAACTACATACCCGTACCCGGATGTACACCAGTGGCACAGAAGCATTCTGATGGTCAATCTCCGCGTACAAAGGAAAACATCATGAAAAACTCACAAATCTTTGACGTCACCATTGGCATCGCCATTATCGAAATTGTCTGCTTGCTAGTCTTGGTCGGCAACACTGGTATGAGCACCGTCGCCCAACTGAGCGTCGTTGCTGTTGCAATCAGTGGCTTCTTTGCCTTGGTTGCTCGCATCACCCGTGGGCATCACAATCACATTCCA
>JAHDIM010000181.1 GCA_020630805.1 Anaerolineales bacterium | reverse complement strand
AGTCATGAAGGGCGTGAACGTTTGCTTGAACAGCGCGAAGCGCGTCTACGTGGTGAAATTAGCACGTATGTCAATCAGGTCAATGTGGCCTCTGGCGATGTTCGTCATGTGGAGGTCAAGGCCGCCCCGCTGCGCACGGACGGACAAATTACGCATACCGTCAGCGTTGTCACTGACATTACCGACCAACTGCGCTCTAAACAGATTATTGAACGCCGTGATGCGATTATGACGGCGGTCGTCAGCGCGTCGGAACAATTTCTACGGGCCAACGACTGGATGGACTCTATTGATGACGTGTTGCGGCGGTTAGGCCGGGCGGCGAAGACAGACAATGTCAGCGTCTACCGTCAAAAGCGCGTGTCTGAAAGCGAAGAATACTATCTGCAAACGGCAACTTGGTATGACTCGCCTGAGGCAAATATCCCGTTTAGTAAGGTGCATATTCCGGAAAATATGCTCCAAAAATGGGGCGACCAATTGCTAAGCCGCAAGGTGGTGGTTGTCGATAGTGCGCATCAACCCACAATGTTGGAGCGCCGCTTCTTACAAGGGCTCGGCGTTGGGGCGGTTATTTTGCTGCCGTTGTTTGTGCGCGATACCTACTGGGGCATTTTGGCGTTTCTGAATATTGAACGCGACTTAGACCTTGATGATGCTGAAATTGAAGCGTTGCAAATTGCTAGCGTGGGTCTGAGTGCCGCCATTGAGCGTGTGATCAATCAAGAAGCGCTATTCCAAGTGCAAAAAATGGAAAGCCTTGGCGTGTTGGCAGGCGGCATTGCGCATGACTTCAACAATTTGCTGATGGTCATGCGGACGCAGTTCCAGCTTGCTGAACGCAAGCTGCCCGAAGACCATAAAGCGGTCAATCACATGCGCAAGGCAAATGCTGCTGCGCAGCGGGCGTCTGAACTGACAAAACAAATGCTGGCCTATGCTGGGAAAGCCAACTTATCCATGAAAGTGATCGACCTAAACACAATTGTGGAAGAAAACGTTGCGCTCTTTACGTCGAACATTCCATCATTTGTAGAACTAAAAATTGTCTATTCAGACTCCCCAGCCATGATGAAGGGGGCAAGTACACAACTTTCGCAGGTCGTGATGAACCTCATCTTGAATGCGGCTGAGGCGATGGCAGATGCTTCGGTTGGCCAACTCAATGTGACGTTGTCTCATGAAACAATTGAGGCGTTGCATCCGGGGTTGTTCATCAACAATGTTGTTCCAAATGCAACTAGCTGCGTGTGTTTTAAAGTAGAAGACACAGGCAAAGGGATGACACAGCAGACGCTCAGCAAAATATTTGAACCTTTCTTTTCCACTAAGCCCACTGGGCATGGACTAGGATTAGCCGCAACTTTGGGCATCATTCGCACTCACGGTGGGGGCATCCGCATTAAAACGGCGCCGAATGAAGGCACGACGCAATGGGTCTACTTCCCCGTTGCGGAAGACACCAAGACAGCATAGACCGTTTCAGGCTCACCGCACGCTCATATCACTTGGCTACAATCCGAGTGAAAGCCCATGAACTACATACGACATATTTACATCCTTTCTGCTTTTGCATTGACTGCCTGCGGTGTGTTGGCGGAGCAAATGTTAAGTGAAGTGCCGGTCGCAACTGAGGTTGCGAACGTTGAAACGGCTGCTCCGGCTGAAATTGTGCCTGACAGCACGACAACGCCTATTATTTCAGCGGCATTCACCCTCGCACCAGACCCCACTGCAACCGATTTGCTCCTCCCAACAGAAGTGTTGGGCAGTGAGGATGAGGCTACAGCAGCCCCAACGCCAGCGCACGCAGATCCAACGGAAGCGCCTACTGCAACTGTTGAACCAACAATGACGCCTGAGCCACAAATTGTGGTGCAACTTCCCGCCGCAGACACATTGACGTATACCGAAGTGACCAGCGGTTATACGCGCCCTATTTTGGTCACAAATTTTGGCGACAGCAGCAATCGATTGTTGATTGCTGAACAGCATGGTGCTCTGACTATTCGCAACGCAGATGGATCTGAAGCGTTGTTTATGAATATTTCCGAGCGTGTCACGCGGGATGGAAATGAGCAAGGCTTACTTGGTGTTGCCTTCCCCGAGGACTATGCATCCTCACGCACTTTCTACGTGCACTACTCCGACAACAACGGCGATACAACGGTGTCACGCTTTCAGGCTAACGCTGACGGCACACAAGGTGATCCCGCTAGCGAGACAATTTTGCTGCGCGAGTCGCAACCTTTTGGAAATCACAACGGTGGGTCGATTGAGTTTGGTGCCGATGGCATGCTCTACATTGGTTTAGGCGATGGTGGGCGCGCAGGGGACCCATTAGACGCTGGTCAAGACCCTGGAACTTTGCTAGGCTCGATTTTGCGAATTGATGTGTCCGGTGACAGCTATAGTATTCCGGCTGACAATCCGTTTGGGAATGAAGTTTGGGCCTATGGCATTCGCAATCCGTGGCGCTTTAGCTTTGACCGTGACACCGGCGACATTTATATTGGTGATGTTGGGCAAAACCTGTATGAAGAAATTAGCTATTTGCCCTTTGGATTTGAGGGTGACCGCAACTTTGGTTGGCGCGCCACAGAAGGTTTCCATTGCTATGAAAGTGGCTGTGACACCAGCTTGTATATCCCCCCCATTGCAGAATATGACCATAGCTTAGGTTGTTCAGTGACAGGTGGGTATGTCTACCGAGGTGAGAAGTATCCGAGCCTGAACGGCGTTTATATTTTTGGGGACTACTGCACTGGCGTGATCTGGGGATCTCTACAACAGGCGGATGGGAGTTGGCAAACAGAAGTGCTGTCGCAAAGTGGTTTGAACATTAGTTCGTTTGGCGAAGACGAAGCAGGGGAACTGTACGTTGTCCACCATCAGGGTGGGGTCTATCAGCTTGGCCTAGAGCAGTAAATGCAACGCCTGATTCCTGCTGAGCGCACGCGCATTGAAATTGAGGTGTTGAAGTCGCGCTTTATTGCAACGGCAGCGCCTGTCTTTAGCGTGGCTGAAGCCAAAGCCTTTATTCAAGACATCAAGCGTGAATTTGCGGATGCATCCCATAATGTGCCAACCTTTGTTGTGGGCCACGGGCAAAGCAAAACCGAACACTGTAACGATGATGGCGAACCGTCTGGCACTGCTGGGCGGCCTGCATTAGCCGTTTTACGCGGGAGCGGCTTAGGCGATGTGGCAATTGTGGTCACGCGTTACTTTGGTGGCACGCTACTAGGCACTGGCGGCTTAGTGCGTGCCTACTCTGATGCCACGCGCACCGTCATTGAGGCGCTCCCAAAAGCCCAGAAAGTGGCGACATATACGGTGATGTTGGCCGTACCCTATAACTTGTTTGAGCAAACGCGCTTGCTGGTCAAGGCGCATGACGGCCATATCTTGGATGAAGAATTTGCGGGGGACATCACGTTCACCGTGCGCTTTCTGCAAGCGGATGTGGCTGGCTTCCAAGTGGCACTGAGCGAACTTTCCAACGGTAGTATTCAAGCTGAAATTATTGAAAGTGACGAGAACGCCATTATGCCGCTGCCGGTAGATGGATAAGCCGCACGCTATTGCGCTCTTCTTTTGGCGCAATCTAACCTGCCTCTTTGCGCTGCTGTGGTTTCTCAACTTATTTGTTCATAACAGCATTGGGGTTGACCGTGAGCAAGTGATTGCGGGTCAAGTGGTGACGCGCCACTATCGGTTGCGTTGGCCGGGCAATGGGTCTGTGCAAGTTGGGATGATGCAGCATCGTTATCCAGAATACAGCGAGCCGTTGGTCCCTTATGACTTGGCACAAGGGTTGCTTGAACCGCCGCTAAAGGGCAATCCACAATCACTTTGGAATCGCGCTGGGGTATGGCAAATCTCTGAAACCTATTGGCATCAGGAATTACAAAGTTGGTCGTCTGAATTTTGGTGGGGTATTCCAGCGTGGATGCCGGTATTGTTGGCCAGTCTTGGCTGGTGGCGAGTGCAGTCTAAGCGACTAACATCCAAATAACAGCAAAGGCCAGCGCAACAAGCAACAGCGTCACCAAATTCAACACAATGCTGATATTGGCCATGCGCTTGATACCGCTAGGTTCGGCATTGGTTGCTTTGATTTCGGCGAGTTCGGAACTGAGCGCCTTAATAATGTCTTCTTGAGAGCCAACTTTGGCTTGCAGATCATTCAACTTTTCACGATTGCGATTGCTGTTTTCAGTCAAAGCTGTAATCATGAAGTCATCTGTTTCTTCCGGCAATTCGAGTGGACCGGTGCCAGTCACTGCTTCTAGGTCTACATCGACGTCTTCAAACACAGACAAGATTTCAAGCTCATCATCATTGAGTTCATCTCCAACGTTTTCTAGCATGGCTTCTAGCTTTTGCATGAGCAACGTGTCGATCTTGTCAGGAGAGTTGCCTTCTTTGTCCCACGTATCAATACTTTCTAACAAAGAAATATCTGTGGCGGTGTAGCCCATTTCTTCGCCATTCCCGCTGGCATAGTCAGACAGGAGTTTGCCATGACGGTCGGTGTATTTTCTGAGGGTTGCATTGTCAATCCCCAATACGCTGATGACTTTGTTCGCTGGTAAAACTTGGCTTTCAATAGATGGCATGGCGCAATTATACTAACCCTGCTGTTTTTTGCGACTGAATGAGACGTGGAATTCAGTCGCATTTTGTGGTCACAACAGATATTGTATAGTGAAGATGACCATTTGCGACTGACCTGTGTCAAAGCAAATTGACGAAAACGCTGCGCATTGCACAGCGTCCATTTGTATAGAGGAGATTGAACCTAATGGCAACTACTGCTGTGAATGAGCCTCGCATGCGTCAACTCGTGGACTGGAGCGCCTCGATTTGGGCCGGCATTGTTGGAGGGATCATTTTTCTAGTTTTGAACCTAGTGCTAAGTCGCGCTGTGTTGGGCATTAGTCCCTGGGCGATTTTGCGCTATTTTGCATCACCGGTGTTGGGTGAAGGCGTGTTACCGCCGCCAATCCACTTCCGTTTAGATGCGGTAATTGTTGGCATTCTTTTTCACATGCTGTTATCAATTATCTTCGCGATGATCATCGCATTTCTTATCCATCGGTGGGGCATTATTACCGGGATTATTCTGGGCGGCTTGTTAGGCGTCGGGCTATATTTCATCAACTTTTTCAATCCACTACTACCGCAATTTAGCATTCTTCAAAGCTGGGTCATGCTAGTGACTCACATTGTGTTTGGTGCGTTGGCTGGTGGGATTTATGAAGCGCTGGAAGTTGAAGAATTTGTACCCGTGGAGGATTAGTCATGTATCGGAGACCACGACAAAATACAATGCGCCGCAGTAGCGGTTATCCTGGGCGGCAACGGTCGTTCAACAAAATGCGCCTGCTTATCATGCTGGCGTTTGCGGCGTTTGCCGTTTTCAATTTCATACGCTCAAAGCAGGTCAATGAAATTACAGGGGAAGAGCAATACATTAGCCTGACCGAATCACAAGAAATTCAGCTGGGCTTACAGGCAACGCCAGAACTGATTCAACAATTTGGCGGGTTGTATCCAAACCAAGAATTGCAAGACTATGTTGATGAAGTTGGCTTTTTCCTCGTCAATCAAAGCGTCGCGCGCAATACGGACTGGCAATTTGAATTCCACTTGCTAGACGACCCTGAAACTGTCAATGCCTTTGCGCTACCTGGTGGGCAAATTTTCATCACCACCGCGATGTATGAAAAACTCGCGACGGAAGGTCAGCTTGCTGGTGTGTTAGGCCATGAGATTGGTCACGTCTTGGCGCGCCACGGTGCGCAACGGATGGCAAAAGCGCAGTTAACTCAAGGCTTGACGCAAGCCGTTCTAATTGGCGCTGATCCTGGCAGTGCGCAATTCGCCCAAATGATTGGGCAAATGGTCAATATGAAATACGGTCGTGACGATGAACTTGAATCGGACCGTCTTGGTGTGCAGATTATGGCCGAATCAGGCTATGACCCCACCGCAATGATTGGTGTGATGGAAATCTTGGCCGAAGCGTCTGGCGGCGGAGCGCCACCTGAATTCTTTAGTTCGCACCCAAACCCAGACAACCGGATTGGCAAGATTCAAGAGGCTATCAATCGGGTCTTCCCAGACGGGGTGCCGGAAGGGTTGGTGCCGTAAACCTAGAAGTGTCTTAACCACAAGGCGGGGTTCTTTTTGTAGACAATGTGTATGAGAAGAACCCTGCCTTGTAAGTATTTGTAGATATTGAAAAACCCCTCCACTGCGTGGGGTTTTTGATTTAAACTAGGCGTGGTGACATGGCTTGCCACGTCAATTTCCCCACACGCAAAGAGGACACCACATGAGTATTGAAACTGCACTTGCTGAACTTAGCGCTGAACTCGGCATTGAAAGTCACGTCACAGACTGGCGCCCCATTACGCAGGATATGATTAATCAATTTGCAGAGGTTACGGGTGACCATCAATGGATTCATCTAGACGTTGAACGCTGCAAACGCGAGTCGCCATTTGGCACGACCATCGCACATGGCATGTTGACGTCTGCACTGATTCCTGGCTTTTTTGAAGATATTGCGTTGGTCGCGCGTTATCCGGATATCAAGATGGGTGTGAATTATGGCAGCAACAAAATCCGCTATCCAAGTCCGGTGCCAGCGAATAGCAATGTGCGGGCGCGTTTCACGCTCGCCAAGATTGATCAGATTGGTGACAATGCGTTGCAACTTGCTCACTCCGTTGTGATGGAGATTGAAGGTGGTAAAAAGCCAGTCTGCGTTGCAGAAGTCGTCTCGCGGCTGTATTGGTAGATTTGCCTAGGGAGCTATATTTCCCGAGGCTATAGCTGCACGTAGCGGCTGCGCCTTGTCGTTGGCCCGACTTCGCTCAGTGGAGGCGCAGTCGAATGTGCAACTTAAGTGTATGCCCTCTGACAATCACAATAGTTGATCACAAACGTTCCCAAATCAACACCGCCACCGCCATTGGTGCTTCGTCTGGATTCGGCTGCTCCCATACAATCTTGATCTCTGGAAAGACACCGGCTTGCCACAATGCGCCGTAGAAATATAAATGCATCGGCGTGTTGTCTGGCGGACTGCCGGGTGACGTCACAATAATCAGCGTGCGCCGTGTGGTCTCGATTAGCTTCTGCATCCCCGCCAAAATATCTGGCAACCGATACAGGGACCATGCTGCTAACACGACGTCGTGTTGTTCAACCGCAGCGGTTTCCCAAGCATCCTCGACAGTGACAACGTTCTCAATGGCTTCGGTTTCCAGCTTGTGCTGCAAAATGTCCAACATCGGTTTAGCATGGTCTAACGCGGTCAGATGAGCGACTTCGCCTGCGAGTGGAACGGCAAACCGCCCGCTACCAGCGCCAACGTCTAGCAATGTATCGGTAGAGCGCAAATAAGGCTTGATGGCGTCCAACGTCGCGGCATACGTGCCAATGTGACTGACGTGCTCATCATAGCCCTTTGCATGCTGTTCCCAAAACGCCAGATCCGACGCAGATGTACGTCGATGATTCGGATCTTGTTGGGTCAGTTGATGCCATGCATCGGCGAAGTTGTGTTGGGAAACCATGCGCGTATTTTCAATGTTTTGTATGAAAAATGCGAAACTATCCGCTATCA
>JAHDIM010000180.1 GCA_020630805.1 Anaerolineales bacterium | reverse complement strand
TTCTCTCTACTCTCTACTTAAAGGACTTCTGGGACGCGGAAACAGCCTGCTTCGGCTTTTGGTGCGTTGGCGAGGATCTTGTCACGATCCATCGATGGGCGCTCGGCGTCGATGCGGAGCACGGTGTCAACAGGCAATACGCTTGCGGTCGGTGAGATCGCATCGGTATCTAGTTCTTGCAAGCGTTCCGCCGATTCCAAAATCGCAGAAAGCTGCTGACCGTAAGTTTCAACTTCTTCGTCGGTCAGGGTAAGTTTCGCAAGCTTGGCAATATGGCGGACGTCGTCTGAGGAAAGAGACATAAGGGTTTGAGTCTTATTTAGGGTTTTGGTTTTATATACTGCGTATTTCGTAGTGTTCGTAAGGACACGTACTACGCACTAGTTCTGAAAACAGTCTAGCACGTTCGGGAGGCAATTATAAAGGACACCGTTAGGCTTTAGTTGATTTATTGTTGGGACAAATCTGGGCTGAATTCTAGTCAATTCAGATGAAGGGGCCGGAAGTTGCAATTCAGGCTGAGTTGGGAAGCCAGATGTCCTAGCGTCATGTTGCATAACGACGTAGCCATTGGGATATTCCCCAGCGGTGTTGGCAGACAATTGAATACCTAAGACTGCTGTTTCAGGTTGTGTCGTAATGGGCAACGTACTAACCAAGAAATCGGCATCGGTGCGGGTTGTCAGGCGGTATCCAGGAATTGCGGTGCCACCATCAGCGACATAACTAACAATGCCCGTTGCCGCATAAACTTGACCAACTTCAAGGTCAGCAGGTCGTCCAGTTGACGCTTTTCCAAAGAACACCCGCGCTGGTCCGGTGCCATCATCAATGAGCACAGTATGTCGCGTCACTTTGATGACAGTGCCTGCTGTCTGAACAAGATCCCCTTCAATGCCGCTGCCAGCAGTCGGCCCAAAGTTGCCGGTGTGAACAGATTTCGCTGAGACTGTCGTGTGGCGTGCGCCCCAGCGAATATGATCCAAATTTGGCAACACTGCTTCTATCTCACCGTGAAATGTTTTCTTGGTTGCATACAGCACAACGTGCTGCCCAACAGTGACATCCTCCGGCCAATCCCCTTGACTGAGGTACACCCGAATGCCGCGTAAATTCGAGTCGCGCAGGAATAAGCTGCGTTCGCCAAACATGCCCGGTATTGCAATCACTTCGCCTTGAATAACCGCCCCAACGCCTTCATCTAAGGAACGGAACACCTCAATCGAGACCGCATAGTCAATTGCATAGTTGTCACCGCTGTAGACAATATCTTGCCGTCTCGTCACAGTCAGGCGCTGTCCAGGGGTGCGTGCGCTGCCTGCGGGGACAAATTCAGTTTTGCCAGTGACAGTATAGAGTTGCCCAACTTGAGCATCTGGCTTCAGACTTGGGTCAGAAAAGAAAACGCGCAGCTGAGCGTCGGCAGTGCCTAACACCAATGTGTTTGCAGATATCCGCCAGATCTGGGCCGTGAAGGTCACCCGATGTCCATTCAGACCGTTGAATTCACCAACGGAGTACAAAGAAATGGCGTGCGCTTCGCTTTCCAACTGGGCATCATCACCATAGCGGGTGGTCATGCGTAACGTACCGTCTTCGTTGCGACTCAGAATCCCCGTAATTTGCCAGCGATCGTCTTCGCGCATGTCAGCAGGCCGATCCGCTAGACCACTAAAGAAGATGCGGATTGCGCCGGTGCCATCATCAATAATTGCTGTATGTGCGGTGACACGCGTAACCGTGCCACTCATGCTGACAAGTTGTCCATCAAGCCCTTCAAGCGTATTGATCCGTTGCAACGTTGGCACGTGCGGCACATTGGGCGCTGCAACTAAGACTTGATCTAGATCGCCTACGAATAACTCTAGGTTGCCTTTGTACGCTTTCAGCTTACCCCAAACGGTCACTGTCTGGCCTAAGGTTAGTGCTGGCCATTCGCCGCGCAAATAAACTTTGATGCCGCCCGTCTCATCTTGCAGATAGAGCGTGCGTGCGCCAAATACGCCCGGTTCAACCGTGACTTGACCTGTGATCTGCCCCCAACTGTCGAGCGGCAGATTTCTCAAATCTCCAATTGAATATGCTGGTGGCGTGAAGTCGTCCGTTGTGTAACTGTCGTCTGCCCTCTCAATTGGCCGATTGGTCATACTTGGTGTTGGTTGCCAGTCGTACTGCCAAGTGCCATCATCAGCGCGACTGATGCTTTCATTGGCCCAAATGTCGGCATCGACATAACAAATGTGATCAACCTCGCGGCCAAAGGCTGGTGTGAACAACGTGAGACAGTCACCTTCATTGTTCAACGCAAAGCCGGTCTGTTCCATAGGGATGGTCAACAGTTGTTGCGCAGCGATGGTATAGGGCGGCGGGAATTGATACACGTTGCCATCGGCGTCCATCACGAGCCAATTGCTAAGGTCAATTTCATCCCAAGTGGGGTTGAACAATTCAAAAAATTCGTACGGTGCTTGCACTGTAACCAACCCATATTTGGCCCAATTCGTCCCCGGAATTGGCACCAACTCATTGATAACGACATCTGCTTGCGGGATCTCTAACGGCAGTGTGGCGGAGTTTGCTGCCCCCGGCGTCCCATTGATGCGCCCACCTTGACGATCTGAGCTGTTGCGAGTGACAGCGTTGTTTGTTGTCCAGTTGCTAGCAGCCCCCGGAACCGTTGGATTAATACGTTCCATGCTGGCAAACTCTGGATACCCAAAACTATTGCCAGCAGGCCATGGTCCAGCGTTCAAATTCGCTGTATCGATGATGGTGCCGGTTGCATCGATCAATGCTAAGGCCTCACCTTCGTAATACAAAGCACCGTTTTCATACACCACATCACTCGGGGCACTGGTGGCAGCCTCGTCGATTTCTAACAGCAAGTAGCCTTGCGCATCAATTTGAGTGCCTGCCGAAAGCGTAATGGTCGGCGTGCCATCTGTTAGTGATGTCAACACATACCCGCCAATATCGAGTGCTGTGTCTGTGGGGTTATGCAGTTCAAGCCACTCATCATCGTAGTCTGCTTGTGTGCCGACCCACGCAATTTCATTGATCACAACGCTGTTGCCGAAGAATGTCTGGTTGGCGTTCAATGCGCAGTAAGAATTGACAGCGCGTGGCGTCCCATTGAGGGGGTTACCATTCGCATCAACGCCGTTGCGCTGGATGAGCAAGTTACTGCTCCAGGCGGCTTCACTATCCAGTGGCACCGCTTCATTTGGACAAATACGCCGTTCCAGTGTCCGGTGCAGCGGCTCAGATGTACCGCCGCCCCAGAAGCCGCCATCTAGATTGACCGTATCTAACAGTTCCCCGTATTCATCGCGCAAGGTCAGCGTGTCGCCAAGGTTGGACAGACTGCCGTAGTCATAGCGCAAATCGGCTAAGTCGCCTAGCACGACATCATCCGTTCCTTTTTCTAGAACGGCAAATTCACCCGGCGGCAAAATGATGGCCGGTAACCGAATACGCAAATTCCCGCTCGCCGATTCAATGAGCATGTTGCTGGTTGAAAGCGTGTGTTTGGTCGGGTTGTATAGCTCAATCCATTCGTGTGTGGGGTCGGCAGCAGTGCCAGACCACGCAATTTCGCTGAAGATAATGGAGGTCGGGATCAGAGCATCGCTGTCAGAAATATTGACGATGACATACGCGTCATTGAGGCTATCAAACTGGGCATCAGCACTGCGCGTCGTGATGCTCAGTTGCGTTGTGTGAAACGCTTCGACCTTTGTGTCATTAACCGCACGGATGGCAATTGATTGCGTCTGCGTTGCATTCAGTGGTGTAAAGACAATGGATGCGGATTGACCAGCCCCATTGCCAAGATCAACTTCAGCATTGTCTGGCGTAAATGTAATGGTCACTGGTGCCGTCGGGGTGACGCCACCAAGCCCAACTTGCACATGATCTAGGTCGCCACCTTCTAAGACTTGGGTAGCGCCATTGGTTTCCACGATGCGCAATCCTGCTCTAGGCTGATAGGCCTCATTCTGTGCGCCCGGTGATCCAACAATTGCGAGGCCTCCACTGTCGGTCACGGTTGAAACGCTTGAGCCTGTTTGCCAGTTGGCAGGCGTACCGCTAGCCCACGGATTGATGCGCTCCATGCTAGCACGCGGCACCGCATTGCCGGCAGGCCAGTCACTGGTGGTCGTGAGCCAGACTTGATCGATTAGGGTTTGGTCAGGCGCGAAGAGCTGTAGTTTTTCACCGCTGTTGCTGAGGGAGCTTTCAACATCATCGAAAATTGCGGCGGCATTTAGAGAGGTTGCCGCTGCGTGCCGCTCAATGAGTAAGAATCCCTTGCCAGCAATTGTGTGGGCAGATGTGAACGTAATAATTGGATAGCCATCTGTCAGGGTCCAACCGGCAAGGTTGATGGCAGTTGCGTTGGGGTTGTATAGCTCAATCCATTCATCAAGAGCGTCACTTTCTGAACCGGCCCAGCCAACTTCATTGATGACAACGGTCGGATGCTCAATGTTCGCCGCTTGCGCCTGTACCTGCGGCGTGAGAAAAAGCAAAAGTCCCAGAAACCACCATCCTAACCGTGTCATCATAAAAATAAACGCGGTACAGAAAAGGTTTTCGGGACTTAAGTGTTATAAATTGGTATGAAAATATTTGACGTTAAGCGTGTGCAAATTCACAAAGCGTGGGTCTTTTTTATATCCATAGGGTTTTAATAGACCCACGCTTTGTAATGAAGATCTACGCCTCTTCAAACAACGTCTCAGCCGCGCTTTCTTTGGCTTTCACCAACATGGCATAGCGCTGCTGATACTGCATCATGGCATAGCCGGTGAAGTCTTCCAACTTGAGTCCAAACGGCATAACCTCATATTGCTGGAAGATTTCGTCAATCAACATTAGCGCGACAGGCAAGGTGTCATTGAGCGTTGCTTCGACCACATCCCAGATGTTTTCATTGTCATGAATAAGGCGGCTGAGCAAATAAAGACCGTACGCAATATGCCGCGACTCGTCTTGTTTGAGGTAATAAATCCCTTTGCGTAACGCGGGGAATTGTCCCGCCCGTTCCAGCATTTCGTAGTAAGCATGGTACCCCGTTTCTGCTAAGACACCTTCAACTATCATGTTGTATGTTACAGACGCTCTAGCTTGTGCAGCAGGCGACGAATCTGTCTTGAGTGCCGCCAAGGCATTGGGAAGCTTGTCTTTGAACATGACGGTGTAAAACGGCGTTTCAAACTGCGTCAGATCAGGTACATCCACGACCACTTCCGTCAAGAAGCGCTGGAAGAAGTCCACGTGCTTTGCTTCTTCCCAGATAAAGCTCGTGAGATACATTTCCTCTTCCAAGCGACCTTCTTGCGCAACAGCCATGATTAATGGCAGAAGATCAAGTGCAACAGCCTCTTCCCCACTTTGAAACAACGTTGTCAGATGAATAAGGAGCTTCTTTTCTTGTTCGTCTGTCAGCGCCACCCAATCCGCGCGATCTTGGGTGAAGTCGAGTTCAGTGGGGTTCCAAACACCAAGTGTCTTAGATTTCTCGAAAAGCCGCATTGGAAAGCTATTGCGGTCTAGCCCGTGGGTTGTTGTATGAAAATGCGTGCGAGACATAGGTAGAGTTACCAATAGAATGTAAGAACAACCAAAGCAAAATTGGCCATCGGGTTGACGTTAGGATAGTTCAAAATGAGTACTGAACACCATTACATGTTTGGATAGTAAGCTGTTATGACCAGCAAACTTTGTAGGGAGTTCGTTAGCACCATGCAACTGATACAATGAGCGCAACACAGCAGCAAGGCGTGAATCACCTGCGCTGTGTGTCTATCACAATCAATATTACACGCTGAGTAACACTTCAAATGATCATTATCGCTGGAACTTTTAGACTCAATGCAGAGCGCCGTGAAGATGCATTAGCAGCCATGCGCGACGTTGCTGCCGCCACCAACGCCAACGATGCGGGCTGTATTCAATATCAATTTGCGGTTGATGTTGCGGACCCTAATCTTGTTGTGCTGTATGAACGCTGGGACACCGCTGAAAATTTGGCCGCGCATGGGAAAGCAGCCCACATGGCGCCATTCCGCGCCGCTATTCAAGGTTGTCTCGAAAGCCGCGAGATTTTTATTTACAAAGACGTCGTTGAAGAACCGCTGGGGTAACACGGCGATTAAGCAAAAATTTTGAGCCGCTGGTCAGTTTGACCAGCGGCTTTTTTGTTTATGGTTTCGCCCAGTTATTTGTAGTGACGTGACACGCAATGTCACGACAACCTCTCAAATCTACATCTTAAGACCGATGCGTCTTCTTAGGCCACCCTTTAGAATGTAGAGCATGCGCTCGCTTCAATTTAGACTCACCCTGTCACATCTGCTTGTCACGCTAGCATCGGTGGCAATCATGTTTGTGTTGACCTTTGGTGGTTACTATTTATATCTGAACACTAACTGGGCTGCGAGTTGGGCGCGCGATTACACTGCAACTGTAGCCACCGTACTTGCGGACTCGCATGGCACCGCCACAGCGTTAGATATAGAGCTAAGTGAAGACTTCATTGAAGACAACATTGAAGGTTTTGATATTGACCTAGATGACCAATACTACTTACCCGTCACCCTCACAGAAGATGAGTTCATGGCGATTGTCACCTTGGATGGCGAGGTCATTGCCAGCAACTATGCTTTTGAAGACACCATTCTGGAAACTATTACGTTTCCATTAGAGGCCACTCGCGACCTAGCATTCAATGAAAACGAATATCACGCGGGCCTTGCAGGCATTTGGAATGCCAATGATGAACTCATCGGTTGGCTATATTTCGAAGGCAATGGCGATGACATCGCCTTTGCGCTGGGACAAACGGCGCGGCAGCTAACCATCCCGACCATCTTGTCAGGGCTGCTGGCAATCTTTGTCTCCGCAATTATGGGTGCAATTTTGGCAAGCTATTTTGGCAACCGATTGCGCAAACTAAGTACGGTCTCTACCGCATTTGCGGCTGGCGATTTGCAACGGCGAGTGCAATTACAAGGTAAGGATGAATTCGCCCAACTTGGAACGCAATTCAACCAGATGGCAGATCAACTCCAAACCCAGATGGATGAGCTGCATGATCTGGCAACTTTGGAAGAACGCAATCGTTTGGCAAGAGAGCTGCATGACGGAGTCAAGCAACAGTTATTCAGCCTCAATTTGACGGTTGGCGCTATCAAATCGATTGTACGCAGCAATCCAGACGTGGCGGAAGAGCGACTCAATCAGGTCGTGTTGCAATCGCAGCAAATCCATCAGGAGCTAGACGCCATTATCAAGCAGTTACGACCGCTGGCGTTGGAAGATCATGGTCTAGCCCACGCCCTTGAGAGGCTCACCCAAACATGGCAAGCCTCTCACAATGCTACGGTGACTTATCAAGCAGTGGCCGCACGAGAAGTCGCCCGTGACATTGAAGAAGCGCTCTATCGGGTGACGCAAGAGGCCTTGCAAAACATTGGCAAGCACGCCAACGCACAGTCAGTGGATCTTCAACTCACCTACTCTGACGCTGACCTCCAACTGACCATTGCAGACAATGGGATAGGGTTTGACCAATCTAGTCAGCGTGACTCTGGACTTGGCATGCGCTCAATGCAAGAACGGATGAGCAATGTTGGCGGGACGTTGACGGTTTCAAGTGTGCCGGGCCGCGGCACGACTTTGAAAGCAAGCGTCCCAATTGGCATAGAAATCTGA
>JAHDIM010000179.1 GCA_020630805.1 Anaerolineales bacterium | reverse complement strand
CTCATATTACTTGATCTCTAAATTTTTTGCAGTCTAAAACTGTCGCAAATCAAGCAGGTTATGGAATCAAAAACGCCGCTATCGAGATATACGATAGCGGCGTTTCAAAAGTTGCAATACTTACCAGGTCAAGCCGCTTGGCTTGAATACCAGTGGTGCGATCTCATGGTGGCCTGTCTTTTCTTCGTAGCGATTGATACGTCCGAAGAGTTGCTTGACCTTTTGCTCTACGTTTTCGTAGTCCAACATGTCACACATCCAGGCGGTGTCGTGCATGTCGCCTTGTTCCGTAGGCACGAGCCGAGCCCGTTTGATGCCGCGCATGAGCGCGCGACGCCCTTCCACCCCAAGATTTGCCAACGCAATGTCTAGCACGTCTGTAATGTGCTCACGTGGTCCATAAATCCGAGCAGCGGCAGCGACCTCGGCAAATTTATCGTAGCGTGGGATCAAGTCTCCAGCTGGCATTGCAAAGTATTTGACAACGTCATACAACGCTTCCAATGCTTGGGCTGGATAGTAATACAAGTATAAACGCGCGCCTTCCAAGAAGAAGTTGTAGTGTGCAGCTTCGTCGGCAGAAATAGCCTTAGCTGCGCTTACAAGTACCGGATCCGCATCATTTTCAAAACCAGGTGAAGTGCTTTTTCCAGCCGCAATGAGGCCGGTGTTCAAGTAGTTCACTTGCGTTGCACGTTCCTGAATGACCGTGTAGAACATCATGTGCATTGGGTTGTCCCAAGGCAATTCATATTCTTTTGATCGCAGTTCAAACTTGTAATCTTCAATCCACTCTGGTGTGCGGAACCGTGAGAAGAGCAGCGCATTTTCCCAAAGGTCCGAATGTTTTTCTTCTTCAGAGCCCCAGCGAATGTGGAAATGGGAGCGGCCATAGCTGCGGCGGATCACGCGCAACAGCTTGAATACATAGTCAGGGACATATTGTTCTACTGCAAAAAAGCCTTCCAAAATAGTGTTTAGCTTTTCAGAGTGATCTGTCCGCATGTTCTTCCAGTCAAAATCCGTATTTGGATTCCAATTGCGTGTTTTTTGTGAACGCGACACATACCAGCGGTAGAGGCCGAGAAAAGATCGTTCTAGTAATCGATCCTTTTCTTCATTTGACAGTAGTCCAGGGCTGGTTGCTGACCGGTGTTCAGCAAGTTCTGACTGGAGATCATTAAGCGACATTAGATTCCCTTCTATAAAAAACAATAACGCCGGGCACCAGCGTGTCCGGCGTTTATCTGAGTTATTCAATTGCAGGAACCGAATTCCTGACGCCCTATTCTACCTTCAAATCGAGATAAACGGGGTAAAGTCCTAAGCGTTCTCTAACCGCCTTTTCTACGTCGGCAGCACTTGAGCCAGTTGCAGCTTTTACTGTCACATCTGCAACGCGACCTAAGCGCTTGTCACCATAGGCGTTGACTTCAAATCCAGCTAGGCCATCCATCCCGTCTAGGTCTTTGGTGAAGACGTCAACAATCTGGGCAAAGTTCAGTTCTGGCTTGAAGATCTTGCCGACCGCAGTCAATGGAATTGCGTCAAGGATATAAATTTCCTTTGGAATTGCAGCCCGTTCACCAATGTTTTCTTCAGCAAATTTCATCAGGTCGGCAACGGTGGCTGTTTGATCTGGTTTCAGTTCCACATAGCAAACTGGCAATTCACCAACACGCGCATCTGGTCGGCCAACGGCCGCAGCTAAGGCTACTGCCGGGTGTTCGTGCATTGGTTCTTCAATCAGCTTTGGATCGATGTTATGCCCACCGCGAATGATGAGTTCTTTCTTGCGACCGGTGAGCCACAAGTAGTTATCTTCATCCAAACGACCCATGTCGCCGGTGTTCAACCAGCGTGCGCCGCCATCACCTGCATCAAAGAAGGCACCTTTGTTGTGGAAGTCATCTTTGTAGCCAGGGAAAATATTTGGTCCACGCAGTGCCACCACGCCGATTTCATCGACGTCGCACCAGCGGACAAATTCACCCTGCTCTACGACCGCAGTTTGCCATTCTTGATAAGGTAAGCGCAACCCAACCGACCCGACTTTGCTTTCGCCAAGCAATGGATTGACAGATGCGACTGAGGTTGATTCGGTCAGACCATACCCTTCCAAAATTTTGATCCCAAACTTTTCACGGAATTGACGATCCAATTCAACAGGCAGCGGTGCCGCACCAGAAGTGGTCAGTTCGATAAAGCTGGTATCAATGCCGTCAGTTGGCACGTTGAGAAGTGAGGTATAGAGCGTTGGCACAGCTGCAAACATATTGCAGTTGTAATGCTTCATAATCTTCCAGAAATTCGGTACAACTCCATCACCGCGGAAGCCGGAAGGCGTAGCGACAACAGTGGCAGCACCGTGCACCCAAGAGCCAAGACCAATCGCAATGGCGCCATAGTTATGGAACAACGGCAGACCCAGCAAGTTCGTACCCCGCTTTTGATTGTTGACCCCATTCCCGGCCAGCCACGCATCAATCACTTGGTTTTCGTGATAGTGCATTGCCAGCTTTGGAGTTCCCGTCGTGCCGCCTGTGTGGAAATATGCAGCAACATCGGTTGGGTTAATCGTGCGACCGCTGTCTAGCTTACTGCGCCCGTATTTTGCTTTGGTCTTGTCAAAATCCATCACTTTGGCGCGAATGGTTTCTTTACCCTGTTTACGGGTCATAATTTTGACGACGAACCGCGCAATGCCAGACAGATATTGCCCCATGTCCACGGTCAAAATTGTTTCCAATGTGGGAACATCATCTGCAATTGCAGCGACTTTTTCCCAGATATCCGTTTTGACAAATGGCCCAATGGTGACCAACACCTTTGTGTTGGCATGGTTCATAATTTCAGCGATAACATTGCCATCCAGCAAAGGATTGATCGGATTAGCGATCCCGGCTGCTTCACCACCATAAAGCGTGAAGTAGGTTTGCGGCAAATTTGGCAGAATATAGCTCACCGTGTCATCTTTACCGACGCCTAAGGCGTTGAGCATATTTGCAGTTTGAGTCACTTCAGCCAGCATTTCGTTGTATGAGAAGTCAACAGACTTTTCGTACTTGTTACCTTCTGCTTGCATGAAGAAACGCATGGCATTGTCAGCGCCATATTGTGCGGCGCCTTCTTTGAATACGTCATAGGTAGTCGCAGGCAAATTGCGATCACGCAACGGTGTTGTTTCAAATTCAATAATGTCCTGAAGTGTGCTAAAGCCACCCATGAATTGGTTCCTCGCCTATAAACAATTGTGTGTTGATGAGATGCATACTGTGGGATATGCACGCGACAAATTGAAGAGCAGCAAAGTTGCTGCTTGGTTAGTAAATTTTATACTGACCGCCGGTCAGCGTCAAACAGGATACTCTGAAAGGCTTTGCGGCACATGCGATTGCATGACCAACCAACCTTCTTGTAACGCTTGCTCAATGGCCTCAAACGGCCGCATTCCTTGCACCCATCGTTCCACAACGACAATGCCATGACAAGGTTGTTCAATAAATATTACCTTACGTGGATCATTTGCGCTTGAGAGCGCTTGTGCTTTCGCAAACGCTTTGCCGGTTGCATCTGCCAAGATGTTGGTGCCACATGAAACAGGGTAAGCATAGAAAGATTTATCTAGCACGACGCGCTCCACGCGCTCAGGAGCAAACGACTTGACCCCTATGTGCCCATGCAGCAAAGAGCGGATTCGCGGCCGGCTCTCTCCTAAAGGGTCTTCTTCAACGCCTGACATTTCGCAGATGCCAAACAGCTCCACCGCTTCAACTGAAGGGGCAATATCTGGGCGCCCTTCAATTCCACGTACAAGCGCTCCCATGCGGTTAGGTTTCACCCCGGTGATGAGTGTCGTATCACCGCGGGTAATGGCACGTTTATCTACAAACTTTGCGCTGCCAGTTGCTGTCGTGACCAGTCCACCGATCAAAGGGTCATACGTCGCATAGCACCCTTCGCTATATTGCGCCGCAATTGCATCTCCCAGCCCGCGAAAACCAAGTAACTTAACAACGTCAACCGGGTCTGTAAAGAAACCATAGTCTGTGAACGTGTTGCCCGCTCTGACTAAGTCGTTTGGCGTTTCTGAGGTCTCCCAATCTTGAGACGCCAATAGCTCATCAAGATATATATGCTCTTTGACATCAACGGTGTTGAGGAAGGTCGCAATCCGTCCGCCAATGTTGGCGATGAAATCTTTTGGGCCTTTGAACGGAATCGTCGCATAGGCGCCTGCTAGATCGATATGCAGACCGTAGTCAGGCCACTTTTCATCACCAACGAGGCCCATCACCCGGATGCTAATGGCTTGTCCTTGCAACAAGCGCGCCATGCCAACTAAGTCGTGCCGCCGACGCTGCTGATGGATTACCTCTGACCCCTTTCGACCAAGCCCAGGAATTTCTACAGTGTGTGCTGCTGTATATGGCAAATCTGCAAGCGCGTCTATGTAGCGCTGACGTTCTTCGAATTGTTCTGTTGTTAGATCAACTAGCGTCAGCACCTGTGGCCGATGCGGCAACTGATAGCGCCGCTTCCCATTAAGCAAGAGTGCATCTGGACGATCTACAACGTCTGCCCCACGCATAGTGGTGATGAACAATTGAGTACTTGCATCTGGCATGCGTTGAACGATGTGCCCATTGTCTTGGAACCACTTTTCGAGCGCGCTTGTAATGCGATCTAATCGTTTATTCGATTTATTTTCAACAAAACAAACGGTAATGGGTTTGACCCAATCGTGAAGTCGTTCTTGTTGAATAGGCAATGCTACTGTTGTCATATAATATATTGCCTATACGCAATAAATATTCTGTAAAACAGACCCTCTTTTGTGCAGAGGCTCTACCGTCGTTGAGAACTCTTGTGTTCTAACCCAGTCCGTAGCTTACGGTTGCGGTTCGTAAAATATAAGTAGCGTACTTCCATATTTGCGCCGATCCACTTCTTTCAAATTGACCAACGCAATGGACCCATCTTCTACCGGATCGATTTGTACAATCACTTGACCATATTCAGTCATGAGTTGGTTCAAATTTGCATCAACCGTTAGCAGAGCATCTTTCCAAAGCTCTTTATATTGCGGTGGCGCAATATAGACAATATCGAAGGTCTTTCGCCTTGAGTCACGAACGTAACTTAGTGCATCTGCCTGTAGTACTGTCGCTTTGTCTATCAGCCGCGTACTGTTGAGATTCTCTTTTATTGTTTGAATTGCAGCCGGATGCAGATCCAAAAACACACAGTGCTCCGCGCCGCGACTTAGCGCTTCAATGCCAACACTTCCCGTGCCAGCAAACATATCTAAGACACGCGATTCTTTGATGTCCCAGCCAATGATGTTAAACAATGACTCTTTTACCCGATCCATAATAGGACGGGTAGAGTCTCCCGGAACTCGTTTGAGACGCAGTGCCTTAGCACTGCCAGCAATTACGCGCATGAATAGTTGGTTAGTTGGTTAGTTGGTTAGTTGTGTTCAGACACATTGCCACTAAGCAAATACTATGTAGAAACCGTATCCCACTAGCAAACGTTCCAACCAGCCAACTCTTAAACAAAAAAGCTAATCTGGCACCGATTATAAACCAGCGCCAAATTAGCTCCGTTAGAAAGTCAGAAGTTTTGTTTAGCCTAGCAAGCCAGGAATTTCTTCTGGGTGCTTCGCAACTTTCACGCCAGCAGCTTCCAAAGCAGCGATCTTGTCTGCGGCTGTCCCTTCACCACCTTCAACAATTGCACCAGCATGGCCCATGCGCTTTCCTGGAGGTGCGGTTTGCCCCGCAATAAATCCAACTACTGGCTTCGTCATATTAGCCTTGATGTAAGCAGCAGCTTGTTCTTCAGCGTTCCCACCAATTTCACCAATCAAGACAACTTTTTCAGTTTGCGGATCAGCTTCAAACATCTCCAACACATCAATAAAGTTCGTCCCATTGATCGGATCACCACCAATCCCGACACAGGTTGATTGACCTTCACCAGCTTGTTGCAAGGCATGGATCACTTCATACGTCAGCGTGCCTGACTTAGAGACAATCCCAACGCGACCTGGGCTAGCAATATGACCCGGAATAATTCCAACCTTTGACTCACCTGGGGTCAACAGGCCTGGGCAATTTGGACCTAGCAATCGCGTTTCCTTGGTTGCCAAGTAAGCTTTGACGCGCATCATATCTGAAATTGGCACACCTTCGGTGATACAAACAATCAGGTCGACGCCAGCGTCAGCGGCTTCCATGATTGCGTCTTCAACGAAACGGGCTGGAACAAAAATCAGTGAGGTGTTTGCGCCAGTCGCTTCCACTGCACGTTTGACGGTGTCAAATACAGGAACTTTGCCATCAATAACCCATGCGCCGCCTTTGCCTGGTGTGACACCAGCCACGACTTGCGTGCCATACTCGGCCATTTGGGTTGCGTGGAACAGACCTTGCTTACCGGTAATCCCTTGGACAACAACTTTGGTGTCTTTGTTAATTAGAATACTCATCGTTTTGTCCTCCTATGCGCCAGCGGCAGCAGCAACTGCTTTTTGTGCGGCTTCAGCAAGTGAGGTCGCGGTAATCATGTCAGCATCGGCTAGCAATGCGCGCCCTTCTTCTTCGTTGGTCCCAACCAAACGCACCACCATTGGCACATTGACTTCAACCATCTTCATCGCTTCGAGAATACCGTTTGCCACGTCATCACAGCGGGTGATCCCCCCGAAGATGTTGATCAACAATGCTTTGACGTTTTCATCGCTCAAAATGATCTTCATCGCGGCAGCAACTTTGTCTGGGCCAGCGCCACCGCCAATATCCAAGAAGTTGGCTGGGGAACCGCCAAAGAAGTTGACGATATCCATCGTGCCCATTGCCAAGCCAGCACCGTTGACCATACAGCCAATGTTGCCATCAAGCTGAATGTAGGCCAAATCTGCTTCACGGGCTTCTTTTTCGCTTTCAGCATCTTCATCTGGATCGCGCATGGCTTCCAAGTCTGGATGGCGGAACAAGGCGTTGTCATCCATATCGATCTTGCCGTCAACTGCGAGTAAATTGCCGTCACCGTCAATAATCAAAGGATTGATTTCTGCCAAAGTTGCATCGGTGCCCTTGTATGTTGCATACAGGCCATTCGCAATTTTGCCAAATTGGCGCCACAATTCGCGTGGCAGATCAATACCAGATGCCAAGTTGCGAATTTGGTAACCGCGCAAGCCAAAGACTGGATCAATATGTTCGCGGAGGATTTTGTCTGGATCGGTTGCAGCGACTTCTTCGATGTCTACCCCACCAGCAGCAGAGCAAATCATGACAGGCATGCCAGCAGCGCGATCGTTGGTGATCCCAAGATAAATTTCGTGTTCAATCACAGACGCTGGATCGATCAGGACTTTGCGCACTGGCAAGCCTTTGATGTCCATACCAAGAATTTGGCTGGCCAGCTGTTCTGCTTCAGCGGCATCGTTCGCGAGCTTAACCCCACCGGCCTTCCCGCGGCCACCAACAAGAACTTGTGATTTGACAACAACGCGACCACCGATTTTTTCAGCAATCGCTCGTGCTTGTTCCGGCGTTTCGGCGACATCGCCTTCCGGAATTGGCACGCCATTTTTCGCAAATAAGCGTTTAGATTGATATTCGTGTAATTTCATTTTTTATGCGGTTGTTTAGAATTTTTAGTGATTCCCACCATCAGCCATTATAGCATTTGGTTAGTGGTATTTTTTGAGTGAAATTCAGAAGCAGAAAGTTGTTGGAGGCCTGTAGGTTTTTGAACACGTCCGCGACGCCCTGCACGTCATCCCGACCGCGTTCGCG
>JAHDIM010000500.1 GCA_020630805.1 Anaerolineales bacterium | reverse complement strand
ACGATTGAAAATCGAGCGACGCACGCCAAACTGATCGTGATCAATGGCAAGACGGTGCAAGTTGCAGCGAACGCCACTGAGACAATGCCTGTCGCAAAAGGCGGTCATATTATTGAAATCAACGGCCCAAATGGTCAGCTGCAAATCCCCGCTGACATTCAAGTGGACACTAGAATGGTGATCTTCTCTGAAATTCGCGACGGGCACTATTACTTTGAAGCCGCGATTACCGCTGAAGGAACTGCCACTCCGCCATCTATCGTGCCAATTGAAGAGCTTCCTGTAGAAGAGTGGCCTACATGGCCTGTGATACCTGTAGAAACAGCTACACCAGCGCCAGCCCCAACTGCTGCTCCCGACGTCAATACGGCGCAAAGCGTGCTTGCGTGTGATCCACAACTGATCAACACTAGTGGGCTCTCAGCCGTTGAGTCTTATCGTGCGAATGCAGTTATCAATGTCAGTAGTGACAATGCAGACCTGATTCCATCGATGGCAATGACTATGATGATGTTGCTGCGTCAGCAAAATGGTCAACTCAGTGCTGCGCATATCGATGCAACCATTCAAATGGATGGCGCTGGCAGTGATTTGTTTGGCACGCCAACCGGCGGATTGACGACTGATCGCGTGACGCTGATCTACACGGATGGCGTCTTGTTTATGCAAGAAGGCAATGGCCCTTGGGATTATCTGGCCTTACCGAGTGGCGATGTGGCTGGAGAAATTCCATTTGGTGAAGTGCTAGAGGGCGATATGGACGCGACGTTCCTCGCCGGTGCCTGCCAAGCGACACAAACCGTTGTCAATGGCCAGCCAGTGCTGACCTATCAGTTTGGGACAACGCCATTCCCGCTAGATCTGTCTGACTTTGCTGATCTCGGGTTGGGTGACAGCTTCAGTATCGATGTGACCTTGATTGATGGCACCTATACCTACGCTCAACTGGGTGACAGTTGGTATCTGACCTCGGGCACCATCAACATGCGTGTCAATTACGACATGTCAGCCCTTGTCGATGAACTCTTGTTACTCGGTGAACTTGCCGGGCTAACCCCAGCAGAACGCGCCGAGCTTGAAGCACTACGCAATATCACGCTCAATATCCAAGTCAAGCAAGATATTTCCGACCTCAATACGCCAGACCAAATTGTTGCGCCAATTCCGGTGCCGTAAGCTAAATATCCGGTGTAGTCACTTGTAACGAAAAGACGCAGTCGAAACACTGCGTCTTTTTTATTTCTTTAAACCAAAAAGCGGTTCCGCTTATTCAAAATTTGCCAGCTAAAAACTTGGC
>JAHDIM010000178.1:5175-8042 GCA_020630805.1 Anaerolineales bacterium | reverse complement strand
GCAGCAAAGATCAGCTGCGCGGCGACAAAAGCGGTGATCGCTGCACTCAGTCCAAGTCGTGGCACGGTGTAGCCAATCGTACCGATGATGATCAGCCCCATCAATCCAGAGAACCAAGTAAACGCAGGCTGCGAGGCAACGTCTCCAATGCCACCTTGGTTCATTACTAAATACACGACGCCCATCAGTAGCGCCCCGCTGCCATAGGTAAACAGCACGCTGGGCATGGTGCCGACATTGCGGTCAACAACGCCCATCATTTGGCCTTGCAAGGTTGAGGCAACGCCGCCAATTGAGATTAGGAGAATGAGATATACAGTGTTTGACATGAGAATTTGAGAGTTGAAAATTGATAGTTGAGATTTTTGTTGTGATGTTCAGAGTGACCAGATAAAGAAAAACCCACGACTGCGACGCAAGATCAATGTCGTGGGTTTTATTCAACTGTCAACTCTCAACTGTCACGCGTTACAACAGGTTATTAATGGCGAAGGTCAAGATCTTCCAATACGCCTTGCGCACAAATTCTGGCATCCAGCTTGGTGGCACTGGCGGGAAGCTTTCAGCGTCATCATCGAGCCAAACGCTCCAGGCGCTTGCGTCCCACAGGACATCTGCACCGGGTAAGCCTAGATCTGTAATGACCTTGTCTGGCGCATAGCCATTGTTTTCATAGGTGTTGCCAAAGATACGAATGTTTTCAGGATGCGGCAACACGTCCACTTCTTCAAAGAATTCATCGGTTGCAAAGATCGCGATCCCCGCCGTTTGATTACCTTTGATGGTGTTGTTGTAGACGACCGCATCATCTGTCCCGAGTAGAACAATCCCACCACCCGGAGGTGCGAGCGCTGCCGCGAAACCATCCGGTGCAAAGTTTGGATGGTTGTTGTCTTCAACTAAGTTGTCATAAACCTTAGTGTCGTAAGAGACTTTAGACTTGATGTTCGGCAACAGCGGAATAAAGATCCCAAACGAGTTGTTGTAGACATGGTTGCCATACACTTCTGAGTGAATGGAGTTTTCAACTTCAATCCCCAGCACGTTGTCGTAAGCAATCGAGTCACGCACGATTACGTTTTCACACTGCCCAGCATAGACACCTGCATCGGCTGCGCCAGAGACTTCTACACGTTCGACAATCACGTTGGTACAGTGCACTGGATACGTGCCATAGATGCCTGTGTCATGCACTTTCAAGTCACGCATGACAATGTTGGTTGCGCCATCTACCTTCACGCCATTGGCCGTGTAGTTTTGGAACTGCATCTTTTCAACGTGGAAGTTATCGCCCGTCGCAGAGATCCCATCGGTAAATTCAAATTCACCGTCGAAGACCGGATAGTCACCCGCTACGTTTGGAATACCAATAATCGTTAGGTCTTGTACGTCCGTCAAAATCCCGACGTTGTAGGTGCCATACTCAATATGAATAGAGTCACCATCAATCGCGCGGTCAAAGACCGCTTGGACGTCATCACCGGGCGAGACGGTCAATACCGTTGGCGCACGCTCTTCTTCACTAATCTCGGCGCTGCCTAGATTGGTGCGAGCAGCAGCCGCGCGACCCGCGTTAGATTTTGTCCCGACAACGCGCAGTCCAGAAGGCACTTCGCTTGGTATTTCAACTAATGTCGATTCATCCGTCAGAGCGTACAAGAAGTTGAGCAGATCTTGGCGGTCACGCTCAACCAAGTTCAATGGTGCAACGGAGAATGACTGATTGGGCACATCCAAGCCGTGACCTTGCCCGCCGCCAGCAATGTAGAAATCTACGACGTCTTCTAGCGTTTCAAGCGAGCCATTGTGCATATATGGCGCTGACAGCGCGACATTGCGTAATGTTGGCACCGCAAAGGCACCGTTGTCATTCTCGTTATTAGTAATCGCACCCCGACCGAGGTCCGTAATTTGCCCATCCGCGTCTGGCACCCCAATCACGCCGAATTCATCATTATTGAAGGTGGGCGCAAAGTGACAGCGATAACAGCCCGTCGCCCCACTGCGTAACAAGTTGAGGCCGCGACGCTGAGAAGCCGTCAAGGCAGTGCTGTCACCAGCCGCAAATTGATCATATGGGGAATTGTGCGCCACAATGCCGCGTTCAAACGCAGCCAGCGCTTGGCTGACAGTTTCCAATGAAATTGGATCCGTCGCGTCTGGGAATGCGGCAGCAAACAGATCAACGTATTCATCAATTGCTGCCAGTTCTGCCACCATTTCATCTGGGTCGGCATTCATTTCAGCGCGATTTGTCAGCACATCGACAACTTGCGATTCTAGACTGTCAGAGCGGCCATCCATATAAAGCGTTGAACGGTAAGCAACTTCATACAACGTTGGCACGTTACGCCCAGTTGCATCACTAATCGCTTGTCCATCGCTGTACCCCAAATCCGGATGGTGACAGGAGGCGCAAGACAGATCGTCATTGCCAGACAAGACTGGGTCGAAGAACAAAATCTTGCCCAATTCAGCTTTGGCAGCGGTGGTTGGATTGTTGCTCGGTTCGTTGGTTTCAGGGAAAGCGATATCAAACGCAGTTGCCCCGTCTTCCTTGATTTGGGCCCCAACAACAATTTCCTCTGGTGGCACTGGCGGATCAAATGGCGTTGGCGTATTGCCCAGGATAGTAATTAACCCGAACAAAGCGGCAATAATCGCCCCAAGTACAATGGCTATTTTTCTAAGCATAATTTGTAGATGTGAACTGACAAATGTCAGCGTTGTACGTGGCTATGGAAAGCCGATTTCTTCTCTTTCTATATCGAAGCCGTGTGGTCAACTTCAACGGAGTGAGATTACTTGCTTATTGGGAATTTCGCAAGTTGGTGGTTGTTGCGCAGCAGTTTGGCTGATGGCTGATG
>JAHDIM010000178.1:0-5075 GCA_020630805.1 Anaerolineales bacterium | reverse complement strand
TGGCTGATGGCTGATGAGCCTAATCAATCGTTTGGAGGTAGGCGACGACTTGATCGATTTCTTCTAGGGTGAGACGCGATGCGATTGTTGGGTCCATGGCGACATCTTCATAGCCTTCAACAATGTAGGCTTGCGGTCGAATAATGGAAGCCAACAGATATTCTTCGGCGGATTGCCCTTCAACCCGCGAACCGGCTACATCATTGATGCCATGCAAAGATGGACCCACAATGCGCACATCCGCTTTCAATGAATGACACGTTGAACAAGCACCTGCCCCTTGAAATACAGCTTTTCCTGCCGTTTGTTCGGCACTGAGCGTTGGCGTTGGTGGCACTTCAGGTTCAGCAGAACCGCCGCAGGAGGTAAGAAGCAGCCCAAGGAGTAAGACGAAGACAGCGAATGCGTAAGGTGGAATGCGTAAGGTGGTGTTTGAATTCAAGGTGTTCTAAAAGCTAATGGATAGTTGTATTTAGATTATGCGATGTATCGCTCAAGACACGCTGACCGCTAAAGACCTTCAAATAAATCTGTTTCTTTGCGACTACCCGGCGCAATTTCTGGATACTCTCGCATGAAGGTTTCAAAGCCAAAGAACCACTTGCGGGTGAATTTCGGGAAGTAACCGACAAACCCACCGCCACCTTGGCTGCCGTGTTCGGCACTGGCACGTTGCTTTTTGTCCCATGCAGAACGAATGTTGATCTTCGCCGTGATCAGACTAGGGTCAAGCCCGATTTTGGTCAAATCAATATCTTCGTTGCGGCCCAGCTTAGTCGGATCTTTGCCACGCAAGCGCATAATCGCGATGAAAAATTTAGTCCGCGTATTGGCAAACGCTGTGTAATACAGCTTCTGTGGGCCCCACTCATGTGCTTCGGCTTGCACCATTTCATAAGCGCGCTTGGTGACTTCATAGCACTTGATATGGTCTGGATGCCAATAGCCGCCAGTCGAATCGTGACTAAAGACAACGTCTGGTTTCAACGTGCGGATCATGTCTGCGATCACTGTCGCAACCGTGTCCACATCCTGATTGATAAACGCGTCTGGATGCTCATTGTTCGGGTCGTTGATGTATCCCGAATCGCGATAATTGAGCATGTGCAAGGTGCCACCCAAAATATCGACGGCGCGTTTTAGCTCTTCAGCACGCACTGCCGCGAGTTGGCTACGCTGTTCTTCATAGCCTTTCGCAACTGAACCAGCAGCACCATCTGTGGCAATGACAATGTGGACATCAACGCCTTCTTGGGCATATTTCGCCAGCGTTCCGCCAGAGCCAAACGATTCATCATCAGGGTGTGCGAGCACGCACATGAGGGTTTTGGACATGTTTTAGATTCTACGGGGAAAGTGGAGATTGGGAAAGGCGGAGATGATGAGTGAGGCGTGACAAGTGAGAAAAAGAATCCACGAATAACACAAATAGCACTAATTTTTATTCGTGTTTATTCGTGCAATTCGTGGATTCCCATTTACTCCTCACGATACGCTTCCGCTAAGACCTGCACCGTATGCTTCACAGGAAGCGCCTGCCCAAGCTGCGCCAAATGCGTCTCGATCTGCGTAAAGCACCCGATGTTGCCCATCACAACCATATCGGCCTGAGTATCAATAATGGATTGCGCTTTCAATTGTCCTAACTCTGCCGCAATTTCTGGCTGTTCGAGGTTATACGTTCCTGCCGAACCACAGCAGAGCCCATTGTCTAGCTCTAAAAGCGTCAGGTTAGGAATATGCTCTAACAAATCACGCGGTGGATCGATAACGCCTTGGGCGTAGGCCAAGTGACACGCATCGTGATAGGCCACGCGCCGCTCCGGCTGTGGCGTTGTAATCTCACGTAAGCCAAGGTCCGCTAAAAATACGCTCACATCTTGTACGCGGTGGGCAAAGTCAGTCGCTTGCTGCGCTTCCGGCTGACCCTTGAAAAGCAAGCCATATTCATGCATCCCAGAACCGCAGCCAGCCGCATTGGTAATGATGGCATCCACATCTGTTGGGAACGCGCTGAGGTTATGACGCGCTAAGTGCATTGCCCTGTCGGCTTCGCCTATGTGACTCAAAATGGAGCCACAGCAGCCTTGACCTTGCGGAATCACAACTTCAACACCATTGGCGCTCAGCACATCGACTGTCGCCTTGTTGATGTCTGGCGCAAGTACAGTTTGAACGCACCCCGTGAGCAACGCCACTCTCGCACGGCGTTCACCTTTGGCAGGGATCACATTGGGAAGTGCAATTGGCGCTGGCAACGTGTCCGGCAACAATCCAAGCATTGCGCCAAGCTGTTCAGGCAACGCCCCCTGCACTAATTTACCCAGCTTCCCAAGCCGCGCCGCCGCCCGAAACCGCGCTGGATACGGCAAAGTCTCCACAATCATCCGCCGAGTCACACTATCAATCAGCGGGCGTGATTGCGTCTCATTTTGCAACGCCCGATAGCTCGTCAGTAGTTCACCATATGGCACGCCAGACGGGCATGCCGGTTCACAGCCCATACATCCCAGACAACGGTCAATATAAGGTTGGGCGTCCTCCGCTGGCAGATCGCCTTCGAGAACCGTCTTCATCAGGTAGATGCGTCCACGCGGCGAATCCATCTCTTCACCCAGCACGCTGTACGTTGGGCATGCCGCCAAGCAAAAGCCACAGTGCACACAGCTTTGCACTGCATCTGCCATTGCTTGCCCGCGCGGGCCGTGGTTGTCAGGAAGTATCGAATGTTGCATTTGATCGTGAGAGTAGGCTGAGCTTGTCGAAGCCGGGTTCAGGCAAGCTAAATCCCAAGAAATTTATTCTTCGGATCGAGCGCCTGCTTGATACGCTGCGCGAACGGTCGCCAAGTGATGTTGCCTAAAATCGGCTGGTCGTTTGTGCCGCGAAGTTGCAGCCCGTTGAGTTGCAATCGATTGAGATCAGTGGTTAGCGCGTCAAGGTCTTGAGTTGTCACTAGCGCTCCATTGCCCGCTGCGTAGTAATGCACTTTGTCAATTGCGCCGCTTTGATCGAGTTCGAGTAGTTTGCGAGGCGGGACTGGGATTTTGACAATCGTGTCGTTATCGGCAGCCCACTGTAGTGCGTTGAGATCGGACCAGATCTGCGCATCGTCAACTTTCACATCAATCGTGCTAACTGCTGTATTGTCTTGCAACCAAGTTTTTAGGCGTGTGACACGTTCATCCAAGATGTCAGTCAACCCACCGATGCGAATAAGGCACTGCGTGTCTGGAAGCGTCCGATCCGGCTGCCAAAAGTCGAGCGCGTCTAACTCAAACGGCTGGTTGGCAAGCGAATAGATGGCTTCAAGCGCAGCGTTTAGTGTCGAAAAATTCAACTGCAACGTCTGATATGCTGCCGGACTCGGGAACACTTTCAACGTGATCTCTGTCAGTATTCCGTAGCGCCCAAGTGACCCCACCATAAACTTTGGCAGGTCAAAGCCCGATGCGTTTTTGACAACCTTGCCCCCGCCTTGCGCAATATTGCCAAGACCATCTACAAAACGCACGCCCAAAATAAAATCACGTACGCCGCCATAGCGCAGCCGACCAGAACCAGAGGTGTTGGTTGCGACTACACCGCCCAAGGTTGCGCCGCTTGCCACCAGTAGTGGATCAAACGGTAAATATTGACCGTGCTGACTGACTGCATCCACAACTTCAGCCAGCGTTGTGCCAGACTTCGCCGTCACCGTGTACTCATCCGGATCATAGGCAACAATGCCGCTGTGCTCGCGCATCTCCAGCACCGTCGCCGAGGCGAGTACATCGGCAGACAACGTCAGCTTCGTGCGATTACCAATCGGAATGACCTGCTCGCTCTCGCGGATGATGTCAGCAATTTCTTGAGTGTTCATAAAACGGGAACCACGAAGTCACACGAAGGGGCACGAAGATAAATATTCAAGACATTGGTAACGCTAGATACATACGCTGGTGTGCCCCAAGCTCTGCTTGCTTGTAACTCCCCATTGGTTACCTAACATCCCTTCGTGACTCTTCGTGTCCTTCGTGGTTTCATTCTCGACTAATTACCCCTGCCTTTTCAAGCGGATGCATCCCATGCTGTTTGAGCGCTGGGGCTTCGGCGCTGGGCAGTTTTTTACCGGGATTGGCGATGTGCTTGGGATCCACCGCATCCCGAATGCGATACATCACGTTCATGTCAGTTTCATTGAAGAGTAACGGCATATAGTCGCGCTTTTCCATGCCGACGCCATGTTCACCGGTAATGGTGCCCCCAAGTTCGATGCAGAGTTTTAGAATTTCACCGGCCAAACTTTCTGCATGTTCCAACGCGCCGTCTTCACGTCCATCGTACAGAATGAGGGGATGCAAGTTCCCATCGCCAGCGTGAAAAACGTTTGCCACGCCAAGGCCATACTCAGCACTGAGGCGATCAATTTCAGCCAATGCTGTCCCAAGTTTGGAGCGCGGCACCACCCCGTCTTGCACGACATAGTCTGGACTCAAGCGCCCAACTGAGGAGAATGCCCCTTTGCGGCCTTTCCAAATTTTGGCGCGTTGGCGCTCCGTCTGCGCGACTTGGATTTCGGTCGCGCCGGTGCCATTGATAATCTCAACCAGCTGATCAAACTCGCGTTCGACTTGTTGGGCTTCGCCTTCAAGCTCCACGATGAGCACTGCCGCTGCGCCTTTGGGATAGCCCGCATTGACGGCAGTTTCGGCGGCTTTGAGTGCCAGCGTATCCATGATTTCCATCGCACCGGGGAGCAAGCCAGAGGCCACGACTGCGCCAACCGCATCGCCTGCATTTTGGAGCGAGTCGTAGGCGGCTAACACCGTGCGATACGTTTCTGGAATTGGCAGTAGACGCACCGTGATTTCGAGCGCGATGCCAAACAAGCCCTCAGAGCCAATAAACATCCCGATCAGGTCTGGGCCAACGCCCATGCCTTCGGTGCTTTCGGTGCCAAATTCGACCACTTCGCCGTCTGGCAGTACCACTTTCATCGCCAGCACGTGATTGCTGGTCATGCCATATTTCAGACAGTGCGCCCCACCAGAGTTGAAGGCCACATTACCGCCAATGGTGCAAATCGATTGACT
>JAHDIM010000177.1:3068-8076 GCA_020630805.1 Anaerolineales bacterium | reverse complement strand
AGCGCGTTTGATTTCACTTAGTCCTACACAAGTGATTCTGCGCGAGGGATCTGATCTTTGTATGTTCGAAATGTTTATTGTGCAAATTCAGAGCTAGAAGCCAAAAGTTAGGTCACCTTAGCCCAGATGGTTCGCACGCGCCCATTTGGTTTACCTAAGTGCAATTCGTTCGTGCTCTCCATGACACTTTGTCGTTGTGTAGCCTGCAGAATTAACTAAATCAACGCCAACTATACAAATCGACGCCTTAGCCATTCCACAACTACGCTCTGAATCTGCTCTTCAAAGCCGGTATAAAAATGATCCATCCCATCGATTACGACGTGCTTGATGGCAGTTGAGCTAGCCGTTTGAAACGCTTTCTGCGCCCCTTTGGCTAACATCGGCTCGATGTCTGCTGTGCCATAGATCGAAAGAATTGGCACTTGAATGTCTGCTAGAAAGCGGCCTAAATACCAATTGTCATGATCAAAGTCTTGCGTGATGGACGCCGCTGACATGACCCACGGCCATTGCCCTAACGCAATCATCTGGTCAGGCACGTTCGTTGCCATTGCTGCTTCTGCCGCCTGCACGATGGCAGTGCGCTGCTCGCCTTGAATGCCGTTTGGTAACGCTTTGATCCGCGCCACGCTAGACGCCAAAATCAGGGCGGTTACATCTGGTTCTTTTGCTACTAAATGGGCAGCTAAAAAGCCACCTTGGCTGTGGCCTGCGACCACAATGTCGGTGTAGCCAGCCGACTGCAAGTGTCGGAAGCCGAGTTCAACATCGAAGAATTGCTCTGCGCTGGTTGAGACCGCATCTCCTTCGGAAATCCAGTTGTTGGTCAGGGTCAGCACTGAGCGACTGCGCCGATTGAGCGCGAGACAGTCATAGCCTGCGGCAGTCAAGGCCGGTGCCATAAAGCGCGGAAAGCCGCTGTAAAAGTTCATCGACCGCCCGTGGATGAGGTACACCACGCGGTCATTGTTCGGCTTGGCGCGATAGAGCACGCCGTCTAAGCTGATGTCTCCGTGCGTAACGGTGATGAGTTCAGTTTGCATCGTGACTACGCCCGCCAGACTGGATACGGCCAGTTGTCGTTCAAGCCCTGCATTTCATGGATCATGTTGAGCAGCAACTGCGACTTGATCGGCGCGGCTGCGGCCACGTCCCATAAGTTATCCAATTCGTCTGGATCTGTTGAGAGGTTATAAAGCTCACCCCACGGTTGGCCTTCCCACACGGTCAGCCGCCAACGCTCGTCATCAACCGTTTCATCGATGAGCGTAAAAATACGCGAATTAGGGGCCACCAAGTAGTCCACGTGGGTGGTGTGTTCAATTAGAGCGCGTTCACGGCCTACTTCTGAATTTCCAGCAAACAGGGGCAGCAGACTCTGGCCTTGATGCCCCGCATACGCATTGACATTCGCCCGATCCAAAATCGTGCGGCTGATGTCAATAAAGTGCCCCATGCCTCTAAGCTGCCCCGCGTTGAACTGAGCCTCTGGATCACGCCAAATAAACGGCACACGAATCAGGCTCTGATAGTGGAACGTATCTTTCAACAACAAGCCATGGTCGCCCATCCAATCGCCGTGGTCACTGACAAAACAGACCACAGTGTTGTCCGCTACCCCAAGGTCTTCAAGCTGCGCCAGAATTTCTCCGACCGCATCATCAATAAATGTGATCATGCCGTAGGTTCGCGCGGTCACTTCCCGAATGACGTCTTCTTGAAAGACAAACGGCTGCGTAAAGAAGTCCGGCTTGGTGGAAACCGCAGACTTTTCAGCCAGCGCCTGTAATGGTGGAATGGCGTCGTGGCGCGACTCGTAAAACGAACGTGGCAGTTCAACCTCGGCGGGGTCATACATATCCCAGTATTTACCCGGCACCGCAAACGGATGATGCGGATCTGGAAAAGAGCACTGAATAAAAAATGGTTCGTCGCCGTCAGCCGCTGCATAATCGGCAAGATAGGCCATCGTTTCACGGGCAATGTAGCTGGTCGGGTGATATTCCGGCGGCACGGCAGAGTGATACGCCTGCGGGTGATGCGGGCTACGCGCTAACGCATTGTCCGGCCCCGGTTGCTTGTCTGGGTCAGGACAGGCATCCGCAAACCAGCGTGCGTAATGGTGCGAGCCTGTATCCCCATGCCCCGAACACAACCGTAAATAATCAAAGCCATAGTAAGGCGTTGGGATCTCGTGGTCGGCATCCTGCCAAGAGAATGGACTCTCCTGCGCAAACGCTGGGTCCGCCAGATTCCGCTTGTTCTTGTAAGGGCCAGACAGTGCTGGATCTAATGCAGTTTGGTCAGGGTTATCTTCCGGCGCGGCGTAAATTGGGTTCGCCGGTGTCACCGTTTGCAGATGCGACTTTCCAATCAGCGCAGTTTTATAGCCGACGCTGCGCAGGACATCGACGAAGGTGTTGGCCTCTAGGTCTAGCCCAATTCCATTGTGCCGAGACCGATTGACAGACGGCATGCGCCCCGTCATAAACGCCGCCCGATTGGGCATACAAATTGGATTCGCGACATACATCTGCTCTAGCTGCGTCCCAGCTGCCGCCAGCGCGTCGATATTTGGCGTTTTTACAATGGAGTTGCCATAGCAGCCCAAATGATCATGGCGATGCTGGTCGGTCATAATCACGAGGAAGTTTGGGCGTTTGGGCATTTTGAAGTGAATTATCTATGCGTAGTGACTGCCAGAGAGGACTGAGCCTGTCGTCCGAAGATAAGGCTGAGCCGCTAGGCCGGCATTGCTAATTTTGCAACTCGGCTTCGACAGGCTCAGCCTACTTTCCTGATCTTAGGTCAGGTATAGAAACTGTTTTTTACAAATCAAACACCAGCTTCTGGCGGGCAGCGAACAACCCACCGTCCACCACAATGTTGATGCCGTTGAGCCATTCACTGTCATCACTACACAAGAACGTGACGATGGGTGCAATCTTGTCTGCCGTCCCCGGCATTGGCGGTGTGCCTTTGACTGGTGACTTGGCCTTCATCCGTGGCGCTAGAGCTTCCATGAAGTCGTCAAAAATTGGCGTCTTGACTGCACTTGGGCTGACCGCATTGATGCGAATATTCTTGTCTCGCCACGTGTCCCAATTTTGCATGGTCCAGACAATGACGGCTTCTTTGGTGAGTTCGTAACAGTTTTCTTCATTGATACCATTCGCCTCAACAAACGCTGACACGTCATCCATTGACTTGACTTCAAACAACGCTTTACACAAGTCTATCGTGTTGCGCCAGTTGCCACCTGCTAACGAGGCTAGATTCACAATTGATGCGCCATCGTTGAGTTTTGGAATACACAGTTCGGTAAACAAACGCAGACCAATGAAGTTGATTTGAATAACGGGCACAGGCGGCAGCGTCGGCGGCACGCCAGCGATATTACAGAGTGCATCCGCAGTCCCTTCAAATTGCGCAACTGCCGCGCGAATTGACTCTTCATTTGCCAAGTCAATTTGGATGTATTGATCGCAGTTTTCTGTAACCGGATTACGGTCAAACGCGATTACCGTCGCGCCGCGCTCTTTCAATAATTTTGCCGTTTCAGCCCCAATCCCAGACGCTGCTCCGGTCACAATGATGGTTTTATTTTCAAGCATAGAATTCAATATTAGGTGGATGTTTTCAAGAGAGGGTGGAAAATAATTAACTGCTAAACGGTTAATCATTAATTGTTAATGGCCATCGCGTATTCGGAGCCAAAAACTTAACCATTATTCGTTATCAATTTAGCAATTTAATTATTGGCCTTGGCTATGTTCCAACAACAACGGAATGACCGAAGCGCCATTCAACTTTGGCCCGCTGGTATGCAAGTGACAGCGGGTTGTGCCACCGCCTTGCACTTCAGTAACGCCCGGCATTTCGTCGTGACAGATATCCATCACTAGCGCACAGCGATTGGTAAATGGACAGCCCTTTGGCATATTCGCTGGACTGGGTGGCTCGGCATCAATCTGATAGATGCGCCGCACCGCGGCCCGGCGTTTCTGGCGTTCTGGGTCTGGAATCGGCTCAGCGGCCAACAGCATGGCCGTATAAGGATGTGCCGTTTCGGTGTACACCCGTTCAGACGGGCCACTTTCGACGAGATACCCCAAGTACAGCACGCCAACATCATGGCTAATGTGCCGCACGACTGACAGGTCATGCGCAATAAACAGGAACGACACACCGGTTTGCTCTTGAATGTCTTCCAGCAAGTTAATGACCTGACTTTGGATTGAAACATCCAGCGCACTGGTGGCTTCATCGCAAATGATCATGTCTGGCTGCACAGACAAGGCGCGGGCAATTGCAATCCGTTGGCGCTGCCCGCCGGACAATTCGTAAGGGAACCGTTCCAAGAAATGCCGCCCAAGGCCCACTTGTTCGAGTAAGTCACCCACCATTCTGTCGCGCTCATCCCCTTTGGGAATGCCCCGATGTTCAGTGATGAGTTCACCGACAATTTCGCTCACAACCAGACTAGGGTTGAGCGAAGAATATGGGTCTTGAAACACCACCTGTACCTGCGCCCGATAGTCTTTGATGTCTGACGCATCAAACTCAGTGACTTCTGCATTGGCAACTTTGACACTGCCATCTTTGATCGGTGCAAGACGCAGCAAAGCGCGGGCAATGGTTGACTTTCCAGAACCCGACTCGCCGACTAACCCAAAGGTCTTGCCCGCTGGAATTTCAAACGAAACGCCATTGACAGCCTTGATGGGTGGCGGTGCCGCCTGAAAAATACGCTTGCGACCTTGAAAATGGACATGCAAGTCTTCTACTGTGAGATAAGCAGTTTCAGCCATAGTTATTACAGATTTATTTCAGTTTGAGCAATCAATTTACGATTGCACTTCTTCAAGTTTGGCGTCTCGTATTGGGAAACGCGGATGATTCTATTTTGTACACGGATGGGAAGAAGACACGGATAACTAACAATAAAATATCCGTGTTCTCGTCCCATCCGTGTAGTTAAATCAATATCCGCGTTTCTCCCTAT
>JAHDIM010000177.1:0-2968 GCA_020630805.1 Anaerolineales bacterium | reverse complement strand
ATACAGCGACTGGCGTGTTCTGCGCCACCGTCTTTGGCGACATCCACCATTGGAATGTCGCCCGGTGTTGCACAGGCTTCGGTTGCAAATTGACAGCGTGGATGGAAGCGACAGCCCGTTGGCCAAGCCGATGGTGGCGGCACAAGCCCATCAATCACAGGCAAGCGTCCATCATCGGCCCGTCCGTTGTGCGGCAGCGTTTCTAACAATGCTTTCGTATATGGATGCTGCGGTTTACTGAGAACGTCTTCCACCTTGCCGGTTTCAACAATCTCACCAGCGTACATCACCGCGATGCGATCTGAAATTTCAGCAATCACACCCAAGTCGTGGGTAATGAAAATAATCCCAACGCCCAGTTCGCGCTGAATGTCTTTGAGCAGGTCAATGACCTGACCTTGGACAGTGACATCGAGGGCCGTAGTCGGTTCATCAGCCAACAACACTTTTGGTTTACAAGAGAGCGCGCGGGCAATCCCGACGCGTTGCGCCATCCCACCCGAAAACTGATGTGGGAACTCTTCCATGCGCCGTTCTGGATCTGGCACGCGGACTAAGCGTAGCAATTCAGTTGCTTCTTTCCATGCTTGGCTTTTTGAAATCCCAAGGTGACGCATCATTGGCATGACCAATTGATTTCCAACCGTCATTGCTGGGTTGAGAGACGCAATCGGTTCTTGGAAAATCATCGCGATTTCGCTCCCGCGCATGGCGGTGAGCTCACCTTCGCTTTTATCGGTAATGTCTTGGCCGCCGAGCAAAATCCGACCGTTGGTCACAGACCCCGGTGACGGCACAATACCCATCGCTGCCATCACGGACATACTCTTGCCAGAACCCGACTCACCCACAATGCCCAGTGTTTCACCCGGCATGACGTGATAACTGACGTTATTCAAAATGGTGACCGGCTCACCGCGCGGCGTGGGGAACTGCACTTGAATGTTAGACAGCATGAGCGCGGAATCAGCAGCGGCATCTGGATTTGCCAACGCAGCTTTTGCGTCTTTGCGGGCGACTTTGGCACTTGTCGTGAGCTGATTTGAGGTAATGTCACGGCCTAGCGCATCGCGCAGACCATCTCCAAGTAAGTTCCATGCGAGTACGGTCAGCGCAATTGCGGCTCCCGGTGGTACAGACAAGAATGGATTGGTTGCCAGCACCCCGCGCGCATCCGCCAAAGATCGCCCCCAGCTTGGTTCACTGACCGGAACCCCAACCCCGAGGAAGCTCAGACCGGCTTCAATCAAAATAACCGCCCCAAACAGCAACGAAGTTTGCACAATGAGTGGCGGCGCAATATTCGGCAGAATGTGTTTGAAGATAATGGTGCGCACGGACAAACCGCCTACACGGGCGCTGTCAACATATAGTTCTTCGCGCTCTGCGAGCATCACACCCCGCGAGAGGCGGGCAAAGCGGGTAGACAGCACCGCCCCGACTGCAATCATGGCATTTAGCAGACCATTCCCCAGCACCGCAATCACCCCAAAGGCAATGAGAATCCCCGGAATCGAGAACACGACATCAACGACCCACATCACACCACGATCAAAGCGCCCGCCGATGAAGCCAGACAGCAACCCAATGGGCAGACCCAAGATCATTGCAATGGAGACCCCCAGAATGGACGCTTGCGTGGAAATACGCGTGCCGTAAATTAGACGCGAGTATGCATCGCGGCCTAAGGCATCGGTGCCAAGCAAGTGGTTGGCGGGGTTCTGGCACGTGAGGACATCTTCATTCGACATCCAAGACGGCTTACAGAAGGTGCTGAAGAAGTCAGCTTCGTCTTTCCCATAGGGCATCAGTTGATCACGAAAGATCGACACGAAAACCAAGAAAAGAATAAAGATGAGCGAAATAATAGCCAGCCACTGTTTGCGGAAGCGCACAATGAAACGGCCAAAATTCGAAAGTGATTTCTGTGGAGTGGTAGCTGCTGCCATAACGTTCTTATTTACGTACTAGCCTGAGGCGTCTAGGACACACGTACCTTCGGGTTGAGGAACCCATAAATAATGTCGATCAGCATATTGGAGAAGATAATGAACGCCGCGACAACAACAATGCCACCTTGGACAAAAATGATGTCTTGCTCGTTGACGGCAGTAGCGAGTTGCTTCCCAAGTCCCGGTAAGACAAATACGTTTTCAACAATAAAGGCCTGACCAACAACAACGGCTAACCGAAACCCAATTACAGTAACCACGGGGATCATGGCGTTCTTCAGGGCATGACGAACCACAATTTGCCAGCGGCTTAGGCCCATTGCCCGTTGCGCTCTTACATAGGAAGACTGGAGCACATTTGCCATTGAACTCCGCATTTGGCGCGCAATTAGTGCCGCAGAGGGAACGCCCATTGCAATGCTTGCCAGCGTAATGCTGCGTAGCCATTCCACAGGGCTGTCTGTAAATTTGGTATAGCCAATGACCGGGAACCAGCCCCAACTCACCCCTAGCCAAATTGCCAAGAGCATGGCAACCCAAAAGGCTGGCAAGGCCACCCCCACTGACGCAGTCACCGTTGAAACGCGGTCCAGCCAAGACCCTGGTTGTAAACCAGCAATAATGCCTAGGAATAGTCCCAAGCTAACCCCAACCAACATGCCACCCATTACAATAGAGGCCGTGACTTTCCAAGAGTCTGAAATGAGGTCAGAGACTGGGGCTTGAAAGAATAGCGCTTGACCCAAGTCACCGCGCAAAGCGTTTCCTAACCAGTCAAAATACTGCACAAACAGCGGTCGATCTAGACCCATTTCTGCTTCCAATTCCGCAATCGCCTCTGGAGTTGCACCAGCATCCAAAATGGTCACGGCAATACTGCCTGGCATCGCTTGCACCATGGCAAACGCCAGCAGCGTTACAACGAAGAGAAGCGGAATTGTGGTAAGTACACGAGAGACAATAAGTCTAAACATAAGCAAATTCCAAGACTTAAACGACAAAAATACAAACGCGGC
>JAHDIM010000176.1 GCA_020630805.1 Anaerolineales bacterium | reverse complement strand
TTCGCGTCAATTCGTGTGCCAAATGGTCTGTGAATTAGAACCGACTTGCAGATCTAATTCACCTAAGAAGAGGGTGTTGGCTGAATACCTTGTGTGCATGCCGCTTCTAAGGCCACTTGCTCCGCGCGCCAGTCGGCGTTTTCACCAAACTCTAGCGCCGCTACATAATTCTGATTAGCACCACAATAATCGCCGTATGCGACCAGCTGTGCTGCCCAATTTGCATAGGCTGACGAAAGCTGGCTGCTGGTGTCCAAATAGTAAGGTGCAATCTGGTAGAGTGTGTAATAGGCTTCAATCACGCGAACCCAGTCTTTGCCCCAATAGCTCTGACCTTCTGTGTATAACGATGCCCATTGCAACCGTTGCGTGGCTTCAGCATCTAAATAACCCATGGCTTGCGCTTCGCGGAGATGGAACAGACCAACTTCAAACAGTCCGCCATCTACTTCTGCAACCCCTTGGTCGCGGAGGGCTTTGTAGACAGCAGAATTGGCAGTGGTGGTGTCTGCGTCTGGGAAATTACGTTGCAATTGACCAGCGAGTTCAATCATATTTGCCCAGTCTGCATTTTCAATGGCGACATTGAGTTGCGCTTCAAGTTGGTCTCTTGAGAGCGTGTCTGCGTTAGCAATAGGTGTGGCAGTCGGTTGGGTGAAGACCGGTGTTGCAATTGCAACGACGTCTTCTGTTTTTGCCAGTTCTTCGGCGAGCTTTGCCTTAAGGCTTGGTAAACGAATGTAGTCAGGATCTACGTTTTCGATATATTGAATACGACGCTGTGCTTGGGCAATCTGTCCATTAACTAAGTCGTTGCGTGCGAGGTTGTACTGTGAATCAATTTCTGCATTGACAGCGGCGGCAGCCAAACGGGTTTGATCACCTTGTCCTGCCCGATAGCCCGCAGCGCCAGCAACAGCCAAAATCGATGTGATAAGGCAAAGCACGAGCACAAGTGCAATTGCGCCTGAATTCAATAGAGTCGTACGAGATTTAGATGCAGATTTCGCCATCGGCGGGATTATAAACGGCGCAAAATCCGCTGTCTATAAGCGGGTTTGTACATAGTTTGGCGTTGGCACGGCAATCGTTTCATTTGCGTTGTGTAGTAATGTCAGTTTCTAACGAAGATTCAATTGCAGAGTTACAAGGATGTGGGTTGTCTTGTACTTAACTTTGCATATTTCTCAGTCAAAGTAACAAAACTAAATTTAGACACGCTAAAAATAAATCCTAAACTATGGGGTTGATTTCGACAGCGTGGTGGTATCATTTATAGAGGCCTTCCTAACCAAACTAATGTATATAGGTCGTGAGCGTTCCCTCAACTATCGGCGTCGACGACGCAACAGCCCCGTTAGAATCTCGATATATCTTATCTTGATTGGCGCAGGGCTTTTTGTACTTTGGCAAACCCGTTCTGGAAATATTGATCCAATTGGTTTGCCAACTCCAACCGCAACCCGCACAGCGCTTTCATTTGCAGAAGAAGCTGAAGCGGCATTTTCTTCCGGCGACCTTCCTGAATCCATTAATGCATATCAGCAGGCGGTTCAAATTGACCCAGATAATGTGGATTACCTGATTAATTTGGCGCGTTATCAAACCTATGGTGGCTTGGTCGATGAAGCCGTTGAAACGGCAAAGACTGCGACATTCTTGGATGACAGCAACAGTATGGCGTATGCCGTCTTGTCGTTTGCCTTAGATTGGCAAGGGTCTTATGAAGAAGCGGCAAATGCAGCTGTCAAAGCTATTCAGCTAGATGGGAATAATGCGTTGGCGCATGCTTATTATGCTGAAATCCTGACGGATACTGGTAACTGGACCCGTGCCAACGATGAAGGTCAACTAGCGCTCTCTCTCAATCCAAACCTCATGGATGCCCATCGAACGTATGGCAACTATCTGACGAATATTGGGGCTTATGATGACGCAATTAGCCACTATCGGCAGGCAGCGACAATTAATCCGAATTTGCCGTTTTTGCACATTCAGCTTGGATTGCTCTATCGGGCGCAGCAAGAGTATGAATTGGCGCTAGAGTTCTTCAACCGTGCGTTAGCCCTAGATCCTGAAAACATCGCACCATATTTGTCCATCAGTCGGACCTATTTCATTGTGGGTGAGCTGGTGCGCTCCGCACAATATCTTGAAGATGCGCTGCAAGTGTCCTTAGATACGCGTGAAGAAAATCCAGATTATCTGGAAGACATTGCTGACATTTATGGCCGTAGCGGGATGGTGAAGGTGCGAAATCTGAACTATGAGGGTGCACTAACCGACCTAACTTGCGCGATCGAGGGCTGTGCTACAACCATTGGTAGTACGCAACTTGACGTGCCAGGTCTACAGCTAAACGCAGTCACATTACAGTATTACTACACCTATACATCGATGTTGGCGGCTTATGCGCCGCTAGAACCTTGGCGCTGTGACGTCGCCTTGCCTCTCATGTACGAGATTGAGCTTTACGCCAGTGACGACGAAATTGTGATGGGCATCATCAATGAAAACCGCACCATTTGCCGCCAAATTGGAGCAGGTGAAGATGTCCTTTCCAATGGTCTAGGTGATGATGAAGCCGAAGGCGATGGCGAAGCGCCCGCTGAAGGTGAAGAAGGTGGTACGGATGACGCTGCACCAGAAGAAAACGCGGAAAATTCCGACGCAAACTAGACGCAACTAAGTGGCTAAAATGACAGGCGATCTGCATAGATCGCCTGTTTTGTTTAAGGGGTTCCCCTTATGTGCTGTTCGCACAGAAATCAAGCATAGTTTTCGGCCTAACTTTTCCGGTTGAAATGGGTTAAAACAGGTACTATTCAATTTGCAAAATTTGTTTTTTGACAGAATTCTATGATGACAACAACGACACGCATTGGTGTAATGACAAGTGGTGGGGACGCCCAAGGGATGAACGCTGCGGTTCGCGCTGTAACACGCACTGCACTCGCCCATGGCGCTGAGGTCTATGCAATCCGTGATGGGTATAGCGGCATGGTTGCTGGTGGTGATCAAATTTCACCGCTTAACTGGGACGATGTTGGCGGCATTATTCACCGGGGCGGCACCATCATTGGTACGGCCCGCTGTATGGAATTTCGAGAACGATCGGGACGCCTGATCGCGGCTCGGAACCTCATTCGGAAAGGAATTTCTCGTTTGGTCATAATTGGCGGTGATGGTAGTTTGACCGGAGCCAATATGTTTAAGAGCGAATGGTCAAGCTTAGTGGCAGAGCTTTTAGAAACGGGGCAAATTTCGGCTGAACAAGCGGATGAAAATCCAGACTTACATATTGTTGGGCTGGTTGGTTCCATTGATAATGACATGTGCGGCACCGATATTACGATTGGGGCCGATACAGCATTGCATCGCATTACTGAAGCAGTGGATGCAATTTCAAGCACGGCGGCTAGTCACCAACGGGCCTTTATTGTAGAAGTCATGGGACGCAACTGCGGATACCTTGCGCTCATGGCCGGCATTGCAACTGGTGCAGACTGGGTGCTAATTCCAGAAAATCCACCGAATGGAGACAACTGGGAAGATCGGATGTGCAACATTATGCTGGAAGGCCGTAAAGAAGGTCGCCGTGACAGCATTGTGATTCTGTCTGAAGGTGCGATTGATCGGCAGGGTCGGGAAATTACCGCAACGCGGCTTCAAAAGGCGATTGAAGAGCGTATGCAGGAAGAGGTGCGCATTACTATTTTGGGTCATGTCCAGCGTGGGGGCACACCTAGTGCGTTTGATCGGAATCTGAGTAGCTTGCTAGGGTGGTCGGCCACCAATCATATTTTGGAAAGCCAACCTGGCGACGAAACCATGATGATTGGTATTGAAAATAATCGTCTCGTGAACAAGCCTCTCATGCAGTGCGTCCATGAGACACACCAGTGTAACAATGCAATTCGGGACCAAGAGTTCAAAGAAGCGTTGAATATTCGCGGTGAAAACTTCAAGCGGAATTTCCGGATCTTACGAACCCTAGTGCGGGCAAGACCACATGAGGTGGGTAAAAACCACCAGCCGCGAAAAATTGCCATCTTGAACTGTGGAGGACCCGCGCCTGGCATGAACGCGGGAACCCGCGCCGCCGCTCGTCTGCTCATTGATCAGGGGCATGAGGTTGTCGGCGTGAAGCGCGGGATCAAAGGGCTGATCAATGATTGGACCATGCCTCTAGACTGGATGTCGTGTAATGGCTGGGCGCCGATAGGTGGCTCAGTATTAGGAACAAGCCGCCGCCAGCCGCCCCGGCCCGAACTGTATAGCATCGCTCAGACCATTGACCGGCATCAATTCGATGGTATCTTGATCATTGGAGGGATTGCAGGCTATAAAGTTGCTCATCAGCTAAACGCCAATCGTGACAATTTCCCAGCGTTCAACATTCCAATCGTTTGCATTCCGGCAACCATTGACAATGATCTACCCGGCACGGAACTTTCGATTGGCGCAGATACTGCGCTGAATAACATCATGCATGCGGTGGACAAAATCAAGCAGTCTGCGGTGGCATCGAACCGGGCCTTTGTGGTGGAAGTCATGGGCCGCCGTTGTGGATATCTTGCCTTGCTAAGCGGTCTTGCAACTGGCGCAGAACGCATTTATACGCACGAACAGGGCGTCACATTAGCAGAGCTAAATCGGGACGTTCAAGAGCTAATTGCGGCTTTTGAACGTGGCAAACGGCTTGGTCTGTTGGTCAAGAGTGAAGACGCGCATCACATTTACACGGCAGACTTCATGCGGCGTGTATTGCAAGCCGAAAGCGGCGATTTGTTCAGTGTTCGGACTAACGTTCTCGGGCACTTACAGCAAGGTGGAGATCCTTCGCCGTTTGACAGAACCTTTGCGACGCGCCTCGCCGCAGAAAGCGTGGATAAAATATTGGAATTAATCGAAACCAAGGCCGATGATAATCAACTCTACATCGGATTGCAGCGGGGTGATTTCAAGTTCAGTCTAATCGAAGATTTCCAACGCGTTATGGATCAGCAAAATGCACGACCCAAAGATCAATGGTGGCTGGCACTTGCGCCTGTCGTGGAAGCGCTATCTAAGGCAGATCCATCCATTGTTGACCAGAACTAAAAAAGCATGCTAAGATCAAGACATCATTTATTGCGCATTGAGCGTACTATGTTTGTAATTAGCACGACTACGACGACTACTATGACTACGGAGTGGCACACCACCACCGTTGTTTCGTAGCGTCTGAGTACTAATAGGTCTCATAAAGAAGCGGAGCATACGGCTCCGCTTTTTTTTTGCCTAAAAATATTGAAATTTGTAAATTTTTACTTTGTAAGAAAGATTTCTGCAATGCCGTGTTATCTGAGTGCATACTCCAATGAAGCGGAATTGTTTCTTGAAACGGCCTTTCAAAGTGTTAGGGATAGCGATGTCGCTATCTGCGAATACCGAAGCATTAGAGTACATCAATTATGACAACTACCCTCGTAATGAAGTTTGGCGGCACATCCGTCGGGAGTGCAAAAGCAATTCGCCAAGCGGCTGCACTGATTCAAAAAGCACAAAAAGAGTTTGATCAGGTCGCTGTTGTGATCTCTGCCATGAGTGGCGTGACTAACTTGCTGCTTGAAGGCGCTGAAGCTGCCGTAGATGGCGATACTAAGCGATCCACCGCGATTGCAGAAGCCTTGAAAGAAAAGCATAACGACGCCATTTTTGACCTCATTCGCGATCCGAAAGAGCAAGAAAACGTCTACGCACGCATGCATACGCTGGTGGATGAATTTAGTGATCTGACCAATGCCGTCAGTAAGTTGGGGGAAGCGACTCCGCGCGCAATGGACTTTATTTCAAGTCTAGGTGAGCGCATCAACATCCACACACTCGCCGCCTATCTGCGCGAGCAAGATTGTATGGCAGAAGCAGTTGAGTCAAAAGATCTTATTCTGACCGATAGCACCTTCCAAAACGGTAAGCCAGATATGGATGTGACCCAAGAGCAAACCCAAGCACGCATTGCACCATTGTTTGCTGCTGGATCTGTCCCTATCATCACTGGCTTTATGGGGGCGAACGCAGACGGTGTCATCGTGACACTTGGGCGGGGCGGTAGCGACTACGCTGCTGCAATTGTTGCCTCAGCCTTAGATGCCGATGAACTCTGGATCTGGACCGATGTTCCAGGCGTCATGAGCGCAGATCCCCGCGTCGTTAAAAATGCACGGACGCTGCGACGGTTAACGTTCCGTGAAGTCTCCGAACTCGCGCACTTTGGGGCCAAGGTTTTGCATCCTAAAACCATGCGCCCAATTGTTGGAACCAAATGCAAACTTTGGATTAAGGATACGTTTGATCCAGATGGTCCAGCGACGCTTGTGGTGAATGAATACACCGATGCAGAAGACCTAACGCCAATTCGGGCCGTGACAGCGATCAAAAATCAGGCGATGTTGACGGTGGAAGGGCGTGGCATGCTCGGCGTTCCTGGGATTGCTGCGCGCGCCTTTGGCGCCGTTGCTGGTACGAATGCAAGTGTGATTTTGATCTCACAATCGTCTTCGGAACAAAGCATTGCCATGTGTTTAAATGCAAGCGCTGCAGATGATGTTGTTGTGGCGCTCAATCAAGAGTTTGCCCGTGAAATTGAACGACGCGACATTGACAGCATCAAAGCCCAACGTGACATTGTCATTGTTACCGTGGTTGGGGCACGTATTCAAGACACACCTGGTGTTGCCGGGCAAGTCTTTACTCAATTGGGTGAAAACAATATCAATGTGGTTGCGATTGCGACCGGCTCCAGCGAATGCAGTATTAGCTTAGTTGTAAATGCAAAAGATACAGATGGCGCTGTAGCCGCCATTCATAAACTCATCGAAAAGTAGAGGATTCTGAAATGAGTAAAAAACGAAAAGTTGCCGTATTGGGCGCAACCGGAACAGTTGGCCAACGCTTCATTCAATTGTTGGATAATCATCCTTGGTTTGAGGTGACAGCGTTGACAGGTTCGCAACGTACGATTGGTGGCAAATTCAAAGACGGTTGCCGCTGGGTAATCCCCGGCGATATGCCAGCGTGGGCAGGTGAAATGATTGTCCAAGAAACGTCTACTAACCTAGACGCGGACATTGTGTTCAGCGCATTACACAGTGGCATTGCAAAAGAAGTTGAGCCAGAACTGGCAAAAGCGGGGTTCAACGTATTTTCAAATGCTAGCAGCTACCGCATGACGGAAGATGTGCCGTTGCTTATTCCAGAAGTCAATGCCGACCATGCCCATTTGGTGACACACCAGCGCGCTGTACGCGGTTGGGATGGCTGCATTGTAACGAACTGTAACTGTACTTCCACTGGGTTTACTGTTGTGTTGAAACCACTTTTGGACGCGTTTGGCATCAAGAACATCATCATGACCTCAATGCAGGCGATCTCGGGGGCTGGTTATCCTGGTTTGGCTGCGTTGGATTATGTTGACAACATTGTGCCGCTCATCAGCGGTGAAGAACCAAAGATGAACCGTGAACCACAAAAGATGCTGGGCAAGTTGGTTGACAACAAGATTGAACATGTTGATTTCAATGTGTCAGCCCACTGTAATCGTGTTCCAGTGACAGACGGTCACACGGTCTGCGCTAGCATCCAATTTGAAAAGTCTGCGACTCCAGAAGAGGTCAAAGAAGTGCTTCGCAACTATCGGGGGCATGACGTTGTGCGCAATTTGCCAATTTCTCCGGAAACGGTAATTGAAGTGCGCGAAGAAGCTGACCGTCCACAACCTCGTCGTGACCGCGATGCTGGCGATGGGATGACGACCGTAGTGGGTCGGATTCGCGAAGATGAAGTCTTTGATATCAAAATGGTCATTATGAGCCACAATACCTTCAAAGGCGCTGCCGGTGGCTCCATGCAAAACGCTGAACTGCTTGTAGAGATGGGCTTGGCATAGTCAATCTCAAATTGGATTTCCCAAAATCGGGTGGATACCTTGCATGTTGTGACGTCGTTACCGCTACGCGAACGGCAAGGTAACACTGAGATATAGAAATAAAAAACAGGCTTCTCAAGTGAGAGGCCTGTTTTTGCTCTAACCTAACCCGAAAAT
>JAHDIM010000175.1 GCA_020630805.1 Anaerolineales bacterium | reverse complement strand
CTGAAAACAAAACGGCAGCCAATTGGCTGCCGTTTTGCTTTTCAGGAGGAGGAGAAGAAAGAAAAAGTTGTTCGTGCTTGTTACATATAGGATATGTCTTGTATGTAAAGCTGTTGAGTAGACGCAGTAAAACGCTTGTAAATTTCATGAGTACTTTATAAGTGCGAATCTGAGGGGCTTCCGTTATGATCTGCGCATGTCTGCTGAACTTGTTGTGTTCCTGACCTCTTTCGCGGGGATGTTTGTGCTTTCCTTTGCGGGCTTTGGTGGGTCGTTGGTGATTGTGCCGCTCTTGCTACCCGTAGTCGGGGTGAAAATTACAACGCCAATGGCGCGTTTGGTTGGACTGCTTTCAACCGCCATCAATGTGTTGCGGCGGCGAGAGCAAGTCAATTGGCGCAATGCGCTACAGTTGATGATGGCGGCGGCGATTGGGATCCCTGTCGGTTTCTATGTTTTCGATACGGTCAATCAGCGGCAGGCTGAGCTCGTCATTGGTGCTGTGACCGTGGGCTATGCGTTGTATGCGTGGTTTACACCAAAGCTGCCAGAGATCCGGGCGAATGGCTGGGCATATGCAGCGGGGTTCATCGCAGGCATTATGACTGGGTCGTTTGCAATTCCAGGCCCGCCTGTCATTTTGTATGGCACCGCGCGCAATTGGTCTCCGAAAGTGTTCAAGTCCACCCTGCAATCCTTTTTTATGTTCACGGCATCAGCCTCTAGTATTGGACATATCATCCGCGGTGATTTCACGCCTGAAGTGTTGCGACTCTATTTATATGCGATCCCCGGTGTGCTGATTGGGACGTATCTAGGGATTTATCTTGGAGACAAAGTCGACCCAGCCGTGTTCCGCAAAATTGTCTTGCTTCTACTTGTTATCCTTGGCATTCGCTTGATGATGTAAGCATCGAATCCCCGCGCCCCTTTCCCATCCTGTTTGCGCCCCCTTGGCGTCCAGACTGTCTTTCTTCAAGTCTCTACACTAATTAAATAAACTGCTTTGGAAGTTTTCTTGGACTATCCATACACAGCCGTCGCAATGCAGTACGGATGCATAGAAGTGTCGCTCTGTTATGTCTTAAGCAAAGTTTTACACCTGCTTTACAAGGCTTCACAACCAGCTTGCAATTTATTTTTATACTCAGAAATATGAGCAAACAAACCCGCACAGCCATCATTCTGCTAATTTTTTCCGGCGTCAGCACGCTGTTTATTCTGGGAGCAATGTTTTTCAATACAGTGTTCGTTCAGCTAGACCCTGATCTTGCGTTATATACCAACGCCATCGATAGCCTAGAAATGCAAAATGCTGAACTGTCTGAATTAGTCTCGACACTCAAAGTGCGCGAGACCGAATACCAGCGTCTTATTGAAGCCGCCAATTTGCGGATTGAGTCATTGCAAAGCACCAGTGAAGCCGCCCGTTTACAGTCTGAAAACGAGGCGCTGTGGGCTGAAGTGACGCGCCTTCAGGCTGAATTGGAATCGACTATTGGAAATGGATCATGAGCAAACGTAACAGTACGCAAAAAGATAAAGTCATTCTGCAAGCCTCTTTAGCGGTGATGACTGTTGGGGCAACAGCCCTAACAACCGGCATGGTTGCGCGTATGGAGCAACTCCGAAATGCAACACCAGACTTCAATTTAGTTGAAGTGCAAGTCAATGCATTCGAAGCGCTACCAACCTTAGTGCCCACACTCACGGTGACACCATCGCCGACCACCACGCCAATCCCGGAGGAGCCAACACCGACTCAAACGCCGACATTTATTCCAATTGACCCGGTACCAACAGAAACCGCCACGGTACTGCCAACCGCGCCAATTGTTTTGCAACAAGAGCAGCGTCCCGCAACCCAAGGGCGCAGTTCCCGCTAACTATGTTGATGTCTACTACACCCCCTATTTCTCATGCTACCCCGCCAGAAATTCATGTCCACACGTTTCGGGCCATGGGCAGTCAAATCACCATCTGGCTGGAGCTGGATGACGGACACCGTGCCTACGCCTTACTTGCCGAAGCTGAGACGCTCTTTACCCAGAACGAAGCCATTTTGACGCGCTTTGACGATCGCAGCGAATTGATGCAGCTCAACGCGCAGCCAGAAAAATGGGTGCCGGTCTCACTCACACTGTGGAATGCTATTGAGAAAGCGCTCAAGATGTCGGCCTTTACCAAAGGTGCGTTTGACCCAACGATCTTGGCCGCGTTGCAAGCTGCGGGTTATACGGAAACGTTTGAGCAAGGGATGAGTAATACACTGGAAGCCACTGAAACACCAAGCGATTTCAGCTGGAAAAATGTCTGTCTAAATCCACAGCAGCATACCGTCTGGTTGCCAACTGGGTGTACGCTAGACCTCGGCGGCATTGGCAAAGGTTACACTGCCCAACGCGTGGTCGATTGGCTGTCAAACTACGGCCCTTGTCTGGTCAATGCTGGCGGTGACATCACTGCCGGCGACCCACCGAGCCGCGACTTTGGCTGGTACATTGGCATCGCGCCGCCGGGTCTTGATACGACGAAGCCAGACCTGCTCTATCTGTGGCTGCGGAACGCGACATTAGCCACCTCAGGAATTGACTATCGTGTTTGGAAGCGGGAAGGACGCCAACAGCATCACATCATCGATCCACACACCAAGGTGCCTGCGACAACAGACTTGCTCAGCGTGAGCGTCTTGAGTGCAACGGCTAGCGTTGCGGAAGCATTAGCGACGGCAGCTTTAGTGCTGGGCCGTGAGGCCGCTTATGACCAACTCTGTAGCAACGGCGTGGCCGCAACGCTTGTGCATCAAAATGGAGACGTTATCTTGACGCCGGTGATGGCGCAAATTGCAGTGTCCCCTAAGAGTACCTTCTTATGAGTGTGCAATCGCTGTCTCCCCGCAGCCACCAAGCCTTAACGCTTTTAGGGATATTGACACTGTTTGGCTTTGGCGCGGTGTTGGGCATTGGGGCGTTGCTAGCCGCAACTGTCTTTGGCTGGCCGATAATCACGCAACTCAACACCTTGTTTGCGGGTAATCTCAACTGGTACGCTATTCGTGGAACCGGGATTGTGGGCTATTTACTGCTCACAATGGCGACTGTGTGGGGGCTATTGCTGAGCTCAAAGATCATCAAAGAAACGGTTTCGCCGGTATTGGCGCTGGGCATGCACAACTATTTGTCATGGAATGCGCTCCTGCTGATTGCGGTCCATGCGGTGCTATTACTGTTCAACGGCTGGTTTGACTACCGTGTTTGGCATCTGATCGTACCGTTTACGGGGCCGTATCGACCGTTGTGGGTGGGGTTTGGCGTACTGAGCTTCTGGGGAATGGTTGTGGTGACACTCTCGTTTTATGTCAAGAAACGCATTGGTCAACGTACGTGGCGTTGGCTGCACTACAGCACGTTTGCCTTGTTCATTTTTAGCGCGCTGCATGGGGCATTCGCTGGCACAGACTGGGCCATGATGGGTGCAGTCTATATTGGCAGCATTGCGTTAGTGACGCTGCTGACGCTTTATCGCGTTGGAGATGCGGTGTTGCGAAGAATGAAAAGGCGCAAACAATAACACCCTAAATTACAATGTTAGAAAGCTGCCTTCTGTAAATTTCACTTCCGTCGTTTGCTTACCGTCACTATAAACAACACTGCTCTCTGACACGTTTTCAACCATCCCTTCGATTGCCATCAACGGCGCTTTGACCGTAGAGAGAAATTCAGACTGTTTGTCTGCGGTCAGATGCTGTAAGTGCGTACGCCAAATGGCACTCTTGCGCAGCGCGACTTGACTCCAAGGTCGCCGGATCCACATCCATAAAATAAATAGGCCGTTGAGGGTTGTAGAAACAGTCAATGACCACCAGATTCCGATGATGTCGCCGCCCAGCACAAACGCAAATAGATACGCTAACCCCAGCGCAATGACAGTTCTAAAAACAATGACCGACATGAGCGGCGGAATCGTGTCACCGGCGCCAACCAGCGCGGCTGTCCCCGTAATTGCGAGCGCTAAGAACGGCAATGAAAGCGTTGCAATGCGCAAATAGCTAACGCCAATTTCCATCAATTCAGGCGTTGCTTGTGGATCAAACGCCAGCATGATTTGGGGCGCGAAGATAATAATTGGAATCATGAAAAGTGTCATCAGTACAAAGCTTAGGCCAATGACGAGACTGCCCCAACGGCGTGCATCTGGCACCTGCCACTTGCCAAGCGACTGACCAACAATGCTCGTGCCCGCAATGCCAATGCCATAGATTGGCAGACCCACAAACGATTCAATTTGTACGCCAATCGACATGGCTGCAATCCCCAACGTGCCAGCACTCGTGGCAACAATTAGATTGGTGAGGATCATGCGGGCACCGTTGCGGAAAATTCCTTGCACACCGTTTGGCATGCCAATCGAGAAGATGTCGCGTTGTAGGCGCATGTTTGGTCGATAGCTACCGGGCAATAATTTCAGCGCGTTGCGATCGGCATAGATTAGCCAGACGCCAATGATGACGGCAATCAAGCGCGACAGCACCGTACCCAGCGCTGCACCGCGAATGCCCATTGCTGGAATTGGGCCAAAGCCAAACATAAAAATGTAATTGAAGATTACATTGACCACGTTCAAGCTGCCGGTCAGATACAGCGGCGTGCGCGTGTCGCCGACGCCCTGCATCAGCCGATCCAGCATCATATTCAGGAAGAGGAACGGCATACCAAGCGAGAGTAACTGAAGATACTGTGTCCCCAACTCCACTGCCAGTGGATCGCCACCCCGATTCATCAGCGCCAGAATAGGTTCAGACCCAAAGTAGCCAAGGACGCCAGTTGCAATCCCAAGAATGGTCGCGGAGAGCAACGCTTGGCGAATGACTTCACTCTGCTGCTTCGGATCACGCGCGCCTTTGGCCTGTGCCATCAGGCTGATGGAGCCGACAGCCGCACCAGTCGCCAAGACCAGAATCAGCGCGCGAATGAGATTGCTCATGCCGACTGCTGCAATGGCAATTGGGCCAAGTCGGCCAACCATGAGCGTGTCAACCAAGCTGACCAGCGTCTGCAAGAAATTTGTCAGCATTACTGGCGCAGCGAGCACCAAAATAAAGCGGATGGCTTGCCAAAAGCTTAGGCTATCAATGGGAGGAAGGGCGCGTAAGGCGCGGTTGTTTCTCAAACGTTTACTTGGCCTAAGATGAGATCGGCTGCTTTTTCAGCAACCATGATGGTCGGTGCGTTGGTGTTGCCGGTCGGGACCGTTGGGAAAATGGAGGCATCGACCACGCGTAAGCCGTCCACGCCGTAGACGTTCAGTTCAGGGTCAACCACTGCCATGTCATCCACGCCCATTTTGCAGGTACAGCTCTGATGATGATTGGTCATCATATAGCGTCGGACGTAGAGTTCTAAATCTGTGCGGCTTAGGTTGCCGGGATATAGCTCAACGTCGCGCCATTCGTCTAAGGCACTTTGCTTGGCAATCTCACGACACATTTCCAAAGAGGTTAGCATGGTCTGTAAATCAATGTCTGCACTGAAATAGTTCGGATCAAGCACGGGACGTGATGTTGGGTTCGCATTGCGCAAGGTCACGCTGCCAATACTGTGTGCGCGTACGACGCTTGCCATCAATGAAAAGCCATCGGCGGGACCTTGCATGCCGGGGCGATAGTTCGGCACGTGAAAGAACAACGGCTGACTATCTGGCAAGACGCGGCCAGAGCCGGTGCTCATGAACAGTTGACTGGTCATGACGTTTAGCCCTTCGATTGGTGGCGGGACAGGTTTTTTAGCGCTGTATATCACCGGACAAAGCAAATGGTCTTGAAAGTTTTGCCCAACACCAGACAAGTCCGCAATCACATTGATACCCAAGCGGGCTAAGTCATCGGCGGGGCCAATCCCAGACAGCATCAATAGCTGCGGTGAGGCGATGGCACCAGCACACAGAATGACTTCGCGGCTGGCGTGGGCTTCATGTAAAGCTCCATCTTTCTCGTACTTAGCGCCGTAGCAGTTGATGTGATCAAACAGCAGCTGATGTGTGGTCGCACCAGTAATGACCGTCAGATTTGGACGCGCCAGCACCGGATGCAGAAATGCCTGTGCCGTGCTATGGCGCTTGTTATCTTTGATGTTGAGCTGACAGTGACTGACTCCCCATTGCTCGGCACCATTGTGATCTGGATTGTAAGGATGTCCGGCTTGCACGGCTGCATCCACCAGCGCGGCATGCACCGGATGCGGCTCAAACTGCGTTTTGACGCGTAGTTCGCCACCCACGCCATGATAGTCATCGGCACCACGATCAAAGTCTTCTGACTTTTTGAAGTACGGCAACACGCTCGCATAATCCCAGCCAAAGCAGCCGTTGTATGCCCACATGTCGTAATCTAGCCGATTGCCCCGAATGTAGATCATCCCGTTGACCGAACTTGATCCGCCTAGTGTTTTGCCACGCGGCCAATGATGCTGCGTATTGCCGCAATATTCCTGCGGCTCAGTGACATAGTTCCAATCGACATCGGAGCCCATCAACGCGCGTACGCCCCGTGGATCGTGAATATTCGGATCGGTATCCGGCGCGCCAGCTTCTAGAAGCAAAACCTTACAGTCTGGGTCCGCGCTCAGCCGATTGGCTAAGACACAGCCCGCCGAGCCAGCGCCGATGATGATGAAGTCAAACATGATAAATCATGGGGCGGGTGCCAACCCGCCCGTACAGTAGGGGCGAATTGACATTCGCCCGTTGCGTATCCAATATGCCAATGCCATTGGGCAAATGGATCAAAATCGCCCGTTCCTAGAGCGGCAGCCCAATATAGTTCTCTGCAATTACAGTCTTGCCCGCTTCGCTGCTAGTCAGGTAATCCAGTTCGGCAACTTGTAAACGATGGCTGATCGGATCATCATCAAAGCGGTGCATCATGGAGGTAAACCACCAAGAGAAGCGGATGGCTTTCCAGACGCGGCGCAAGGCCACTTCAGAGTAGCTGTCGAGCAGGTCAGTGCGCTTGTCTACGTAGTAGCCGATGAGTGCGTTGGAGAGGTAGTGAATGTCAGACGCCGCAAGGTTCAACCCTTTAGCGCCAGTCGGCGGCACGATGTGGGCGGCATCCCCGGCTAAGAATAGGTTGCCATGGCGCATGGGCTCCGCCACAAAACTGCGGAGTGGCGCAATGGACATTTCCAAGCGAGGGCCAGTGACCATCGCTTCTGCGACATGGGCTGGCAGCCGGCGGCGCAGTTCATCCCAAAACATGTCGTCGGTCCAGTTATCAACGTGGTCGTCTTTGTCACATTGGACGTAGTACCGACTGCGCGTGTTTGAACGCATGCTGCACAGCGCAAAGCCCCGCTCGTGATTGGCGTAGATTAGTTCGTGATCCACTGGCGGTACATCAGACAAAATCCCCAGCCAGCCAAACGGATAGATTTTTTCATACGTCTTAAGAATGTTGTTCGGCACAGTGGCACGCGAGACACCGTGGTAGCCATCGCAGCCCATGACAAAGTCACAGGTGCAGCGCTTTTCAACGCCATCTTCATGATAGACAACCACCGGACTGCCATCCACATCTTCAATGGCCGTCGCTGGACAATCAAACTTGATGTCAATGCCATCGGCGAGATTCAGGCGAATCAGGTCACGCGTGACTTGGGTTTGGCCCCAGATCATCACGCCTGTGCCCGCATACTTCGCCATGTCGATGCGCTCCATGCGGCCATCAAACGCGAGTGCAAAGCCGTCATGCGGAATGCCGAGCTCATTCATACGCGCGTCTGCGCCAACAGCCCGCAGCATTTCAACGGTGCCATTCTCTAAAACGCCGGCGCGAATGCGTGCTTCGACATAGTCACGATCTTTGCGTTCAAAAATGACAGTGTCGATTCCCTTGAGATGAAGCAAGCGTGCCAGTAAGAGCCCAGATGGGCCAGATCCAATAATTCCGACTTGTGTACGCATGGTTGGTTTGTTGGTTTGATAGTTGGTTAGTAGAGGCGCGCCCGCCGGGCCGACTCGAGCTATGTGTTATCCGACACTCTGCCAAGAACCCGATCAATAAGTTCCTGCGTCATGCCAAGGTGATTGTTTTCGTCTTTGAGCCA
>JAHDIM010000174.1:1617-8103 GCA_020630805.1 Anaerolineales bacterium | reverse complement strand
AAATTCCGCACAGCGTTCGCCAATCATCATGCAGGTGATGTTGGGATTGACGCCCACCATGCTGGGAAAAATCGATGCGTCTGCGATGCGTAAGTTTTGGACATTGCGCACGCGTAAGGTTGGATCTACGACCGCGCTTTCATCGGATGCCGCGCCCATTTTGCAGGTACCGGCTGGATGGTAAACCGTGCCAGAGACGTGCCGCGCATAGTCTGACAATTGCTCACGGGTTGTAACAGTCGGCCCCGGAAACAGCTCGCGCTTGACCCAGCCCTGAAGCGGGGCTTGCTGCACTAGGGTGCGCGCAAATTCCATCCCGTCTAATAGCGTTGCTTCATCATAAGGATCAGTAAAGTATTGAAAGTCAATGATGGGCGCGGCGCTCGGGTCAGCCGCGCGTAGGCGCACGCTGCCTTCACTGCGCGCCCGCGCAACGTTGATGTTGATGGTAAAGCCTTGTGTCGCGGTGGGATAGCCTTTGGATTTGGTGTGACCGTCAAAGACGGCGGTGCCAACGTGGCCCATCACGGCTGGGGCGCAACTGTCTTCCGCTGCATTAGCGAAAAACGCAATCCCCATATTATTCAAATCGACTTGTGGAATTGGCGCGGTGGTTTCCCAAGCCAGTCCACTTTCGGGATGATCGAGTAAATGCTGTCCAACGCCCGATAAGTCCTGCCGCACTGTGATGTCGTGCGCTTGTAAATGCTCAGTTGGGCCAATGCCGGACAACATCAGTAATTTGGGCGTTGCGAATGCGCCGCACGCGAGAATAACCTCGCGATTTGCGTATAGGGGACCGCTTGCGGTGGCAACGCCAGTGACTGCACCCTCAGCGGAGAACAGTAACTCCGTCACTTGGGTATTCGGCAACACAGTTAGCCGTTCGCCCCATTGCGCTAGTGGGTGTAAATACGCGACGGATGCAGACTGTCGGGCTGTGCCCTGCTTGTTAAAGTCGAGCCAGCCAATGCCATTGCCACTTGGTGCGGGGGCATTGAAGGTCTTGGGCGGTAAGCCAACTTGGGCAGCAGCGCTGAAGAAATCTGTGTGAAAAGAATTGTCGTGGTCGCTTTGTTCAAAATGAACGCGGTCGCGTAAGCGTGCAAACGCTGGGGCGCAGTCTTGCGGAGACCAGCCGGATGCACCGCGCGAAACCCACTGTTCAAGATCATAGTCGGGCGTGATGAAGGCCACACACGTGTTGATGGAACTGGTGCCGCCCAGCATCTTGCCACGGGTGTGGTTGAAGTCACTGTTGCTTCGCGGTTGGGGCGCAATCTCGTAGTCGTAGTCATGCGCTGACCCGACGAGATTTTTCCAGCGGGAAAGATCCAGCATGTCTGGATGATTCACATCAGACTGGCCAGCTTCGATGAGTGCAACCGCGTGTCCAGCTTCCGCTAGACGCGCAGCAACGACACAACCTGCGCTGCCAGCTCCTACAATAATGAAATCAAATACTGTTTTTTGCATACGTATTCACTCGACGCGTTCAATGTTAGCACTGAAAATCTCAAATGTCAGGCGTAGACAAGGGGAATACCGTCAGATTGGCAACAAGAGTCGTGACGTATTCCAAACTTAGTGCTAACATAGCCCCATCTGTCGCGAATACGTATGCATTTTGTATGCCTGCGTAAGCACACAATGAAGCGACACATTAGAAGGACAGAAAAGTAGAAATGGATCACCCCAAAGTATCTCCCGAAGAGATGCGTTCACGCATCGTTCGTTTTAATGACCTAAAAGAAAATGGAATCCCTGTGATGTTTATCGACAGCTTGCTACCGGAACATCATCGGATGAACTACGCAGTCATCGGCGACACCGCCAGCGAAAACCCTTATTTCAAACCAGCGTTTTCACAACCGCATAAGTTCCAAATTGGAATGTGCTGGGCACCTCCTGGTTGTGGGCCAGCGTTCCACACGCACGACTACTGCGAAATGTTTATGCCGCTTTCTGGTCAATGGGAATTTTCTTGGGGCAATGACTCGCATCCAGACAATATTGAAGGCAGCGAAATTCTGGGTCCTTGGGACATGATCTCATTCCCACCGGGCCTGTACCGCAGCTTCCGCAATGTCGGCGATGAAAAAGCCTGGTTCTTTGCCGTGCTGGATCCACATATTTTTGGATCGATGAAAGATCCGTACTGGAGCCCACAAGTCGTGGAAGCCGCCGAAGCCATTGGTATGCAAGCTGATGATCGCGGCAAGCTGATTATTCCAGACAACTTTGACGAACTCACGGCGCAAATGCGTGAAGCGCTTGGCGAAAACGCCGCTGGCCCAGACGGGCAGCCGTAGAAAATAATTAATAGTTATTGGTTAATTGTTATTTGTTATTGAGGCGTGCGTTACGCACCCAATAACAATTAACCAATCATCAATGACCAATAACCAATCCTAATGCGAACAAGCACAGACACCATTCTCACGACTCACGTTGGCAGTATGCCGCGCACCCAAGCGGTGGCAGACATGCTGTTTGATGAAGATCAGGGCCGTCCGTTTTCTAAAGAAGATTACGATGCGCTGATGACGGCCAGCGTTTCGGAAATTGTAAAGCAGCAGCGCGATGCTGGCGTTGACATTCCTAGTGATGGCGAAACCAGCAAAATTAGCTATGCGACGTACATCCGACATCGCTTGACTGGTTTTGAAATTGGTGAAGTGCCGCGTGCAACGCCGAAAGATCTGGACGAATTCCCTGAATTCCGTGACCGACTCGCGCAACAAGGCGGGACGCCAAAGTATCACCGCCCAATTTGCTGTGGGCCAATTGAGGTCAAAGATCATTCTTCACTGCACAAAGACATTGCCAATCTCAAAGCAGCAATGGAGGCACACGGCGTTGAAGAAGCGTTTATGAACGCCGCCTCACCAGGGGTGATCGCGGTTTTTCAGCCAAACCAGCACTATGCGACGCACGAAGCGTACCTTGAAGCACTGTCTGAAGGCATGCGCGCCGAGTACGAAGCGATTGTGGAGGCGGGTCTGATCTTGCAGTTGGACTGCCCAGACTTAGCCATGGGGCGTCACATCAAATTCCGGGACGTGGATGATGCCGAATTCTTGCGCAACGCTGAAATGCAAATCGAAGCGCTGAACAATGCGCTGCGAAACATCCCAGCCGAAAAAGTGCGGATGCACATTTGCTGGGGGAACTACGAAGGCCCTCACACGCACGACATTGGCGCTGAAAAAGTATTGCCTGTCGCGTTGAAGGCCAAGCCACAAGCCGTCTTGTTTGAAGGTGCAAATCCGCGCCACTCTCACGAATGGGCGGTGTGGAAAGAAATTGATATTCCTGACAACAAAATTCTGGTACCAGGTGTCATTGACACCACCACTAACTTTGTTGAGCATCCAGAACTCGTCGCCCAACGCATTGAACGCTATGCCAACATCGTTGGCCCAGAACGCGTCATCGCTGGCACGGACTGTGGCTTTGGAACCTTCGCCGGTTTCGGTGCAATTCACCCCAGCATCTGCTGGGCCAAACTGGCATCTCTAAAAGAAGGTGCACAACGCGCTGCAGACAAGCTGATGTAGCGATCAGCGCTCAGCCATCAGCAAGCGTATTCAATACCAAGCTGATCGCTGACAGCTGAATGCTGACCGCTTAGAAATGAACCGACTACGCGAAATTTTCAACGCTGGTGAAACCGCCATCAATGGCTGGTTGCACATTGGCTCGACGTGGTCAGCGGAGGCGTTGGGACGACAAGGCTTTGACAGCCTCACCATCGATTTGCAGCACAGCCTGTACTGGCTAGACACTGCCATTCCGATGATCCAAGCGGTGAGTTTAGCAGGCTGCGTGCCGTTAGTGCGCGTGGCAGACAACACGCCGGGTGAAGTGATGAAAGTCTTGGACGCTGGCGCACTGGGCGTCATCTGTCCAATGATTGAAAATCGGGCGCAATGTGAACGCTTTGTTGGCGCGGTGAAATATCCGCCAATGGGCTATCGCAGTTTGGGGCCAACGCGTGCCAAGTTTGCGTATGGCGCTGACTATTCAAAGCGCGCCAACGCAGAAGTACTCGCGATTGGCATGATTGAAACGAAAGTTGGTTTTGAAAATCTGGCTGAAATTGTCAGCACGCCGGGGCTGGACATGATCTATATCGGGCCGGGTGACTTGTGTCTGACAATGGGGATTTCTAGTAGCCTAGACTCGCAAGAACCAGAATTTTTGGCAGCCGTTGACACGATTGTGGCTGCTTGCCAAGCGCATGCTGTCGCTGTTGGCATTCACACGAACTCAGCGGCGTACGCCAAACAAATGAAAGCGATGGGCATGCAATTTGTCACGCTTTCAACCGATACCAACCTAATCACCAGCGCCGCCGCCAATATGATCGGGGCGTTTAAGGAAAGCTGAAACCACGAAGTCACACGAAGGAACACGAAGATGTTGCTCAAGAGCCTGCGTACTTTGATGACCTTGTCAAAAACAACACGATGTTTGTAATTGAAACACACTCTCACCCAACAGGCCTTCGTGCCTCTTTGTGTCGCTTCGTGGTTAATTCCAATGGCTGATCAAAAACGGATGACGTCTGTTGATGTCGCGCGGATGGCGGGGGTATCGCAGTCAACCGTGTCCCGCACGTTTGCGGGCGATACGCGCGTTAAGCCGGAAACACGGGAACGCGTGCTGGCAGTGGCGAAAGAGGTTGGCTATGTGCCGAACTTTATTGCTCGCGGCCTGAGTGCCCAAACGACTAACTTGGTTGGCATTGTAATGGCCGACGTGGCCAGTATGTTTTATCCGTATGTGCTGCAAGAGTTTGTGCGGGCCCTGCAAAAACGCGGCAAACATGCCTTGGTGTTCAACGTGCGGAGCGATGGCAACGCCGATGACGTCCTCCAAGAAACGCTGCAATATCAAGTGGATGCGCTCATTATTGCGGCTAGTACCGTTTCAGATGAAATGGTGGAAGCGTGCGCACGCATGGACACCCCAGTGTTCTTGTTCAATCGCACTTCTCCGCATGTGAATTCGATCTGCGTCGATAACTATCAGGGCGGACGCCAAATTGCGAATTTGTTTGTCCGCAATGAATACGAACGAATTGGTCTCTTAGCTGGGATCGAAGGCACACAAACTAATCAGCAGCGTACGTCTGGCTTTTTGGGCCGTCTAAAAGAACATGGCATTACGCCAATTTATGAAGCACGCGGGGATTACACCTACAAGTCTGGCTACGCGGCCGGACGCGAGTTGTTTCATAGCGACACGCCGCTAGACGCTATTTTCTGCGCGAGTGACGCAATGGCAATTGGCCTCATGGATGCGGCGCGCGATGCCGGTCTGAACGTGCCAAACGACATTGCGGTCGCCGGGTTTGATGGCGTGCCTGTAACAGAGTGGGCAGCCAATAGTCTCACGACCATTGAGCAGCCAATGACAGCACTGGTCAAAACAACCTTAGACTGGATGGATAAAACCTTAGCCAGCCAAACGTGGAAGACGCAAGCGACTCGGGTCAAATTGCTTCCCGGGACATTGATGCAGCGTCGCAGTACTGCTGCTTCAGAACTGATTATCGCTGAGTAATGCTAGACATCACCCAAAAGCACGCCGATTTTGCAGCGGTGGTCGATGTTAGCGCTGACCTTGAACAAGTTGCCACGGGCTTTGACTTTTTAGAAGGCCCCATTTGGCATCCGACGTATCAGTCTGTGTTGTTTAGCGACATCATGGGCAATTCGCTGTATAGCTGGAACGCGCGTGCTGGTGTTGTCCAACGCCGCCGCAACAGTTACATGGCAAACGGCAATGCGTACGATCACAGCGGACGCTTTGTGACCTGTGAACATGCCACCAGCCGCTTGACGCGTACCAACATGAGCGATGGTACCTATGAAGTACTCGCATCGCACTACTTGGGTCGTCAACTCAACAGCCCAAATGACGTAGTTGTCAAACGGGACGGCACCATTTGGTTTACAGACCCAACGTCAGGACGCAGTGAAGGGTATGGTGTACCGCGTGACCCTGAATTAGATTTTTCAGGCGTGTATTGTTTTGATCCCGCGACGCAACGTTTGACGTGTGTGGTCAAAGATTTTGCAAAACCTAATGGACTGTGTTTTTCGGCAGATGAATCGGTTTTGTTGATCAATGACACCGTGCGGCAGCACATTCGTTGTTTTGAGGTGACTGCTGAGAACACTCTGGAAAACGGACGGCTCTTTGCAAACTTAGACGGCACAGCGCCAGGCGTTGCCGATGGAATGAAAATTGACCAGCAGGCAAACGTTTACAGCTGCGGGCCGGGCGGCATTCACGTCTTTAAAGAAGACGGCACTGCGCTTGGCGTGATCAACATGCCAGAGCACACCGCTAATTTTGTCTTTGGTGATGAAGATGGCAAGTCGCTTTATGTGACCGCCTCAACATCGCTCTATCGCTTACGCACGCATGTGCCGGGCTATTTCACATATCAACCAGCGCGTGGATAACACCATG
>JAHDIM010000174.1:0-1517 GCA_020630805.1 Anaerolineales bacterium | reverse complement strand
AACATCAGCCCCAAAATATGACCTGACGCTGCAAAGCAAAGGCGATCTGATTGATATTCTGGCAGCGGAATACAGTACGCCCTCGCCAATGAAAGGCTTCAAGCCTGCGCATCAGGATCTGATTGATTACATTGTCAAGATCACGCATGAGATCTGGGAAGAACGCGCCATTGGCACGCTGTACGAATACTACGGCACCAACATGGTCATTCACACCACGTCAGGTGAAATCTTTGGGCGCGATAAGGTCATTGCCGGTTCCATCCAAGCGATGGCGGCTTATCCAGACCGCCGTCTGTATGCGGAAGAAGTGATTTGGACAGGCAACGACGACGTGGGCTATCTGAGTTCACATCGGCTGCGCCATGAAGGCACCAACTGGGGACACACCGAATTTGGCGGCCCAACGGGTAACCGCGTGAGTTACCGCGCCGTGGCCGACTGCTTAGTCGTCGAAGGCGTAATTGTTGAAGAATGGCTCACGCGCGACAACCTGACTCAGATTACCCAACTTGGGTTCAACCCGCACACGTTGGCGCAAGCTGCCGCCGTTGCAGGGGCAGACAGTCGCAAGGTCTTTTCGGTGCCAAGCGAAGCAGACCGTTTGCAAGGGCAGCGCCCGCCGCAAGCCCCAGCGCCTTGGGATTCAAAGGACTTCAATATTGAAGCCTTTGTGCGCACTAGCTTGCACGAAATCTGGAACTGGCGTTTGCTCAACAAAGTGCGTGACTACTACGACGATGCCTATGTTTGTGAGTCGGCGTCTGGGCGGTACTTCTTTGGGCAGAACCAGTACATCAACTACATTTTGCAGTTCATGGCAGCGTTTCCTGACCTGTGTTTACAGGTCGACCATTTCTGTGCGCTGCGCCAAGATGAAGACACGTACCGCGTGGCAGTACGTTGGATCATTCAAGGCACGCACACGGGAGTGGGCATTTATGGAAAGCCCACGGGTAACAAAATTTATTTGATGGGGATGACGCATCAGCTCGTCCGTCATGGGAAGTTTGTTCAAGAGTGGACCGTGTTCGATGAATTCGAACTCTTGAAACAGATTTATAGCCCAACCAATTCCTAGGTAGAGTTCAACACGCGTTGCGCTCCACTTTAGTTTTCTAGTCGCTAGGAACTCATGGCGATGAAAACCTTATAGAAAGTAAGCAGGAGGACAGTCAACAATAGAACACGCCACAACTCTTTTGAATATTTTCCGATTGAGCAAGCGCTATGCCTGTATCAATCATTCTAGTCAAATCTCTTATTGAGGAGTAAGAAAATGAAAAAACTAATGATGTTGTTAGCACTGATGCTGACAGGCGCCATGATTTTGGCAGCTTGTGGTGGCGGTGCTGCACCAGCAGAGGAAGAAGAACCTGCTGTTGAAGAGGCTGCTGAAGAAGTAGCTGAAGAAGCGGAAGAAGCCGAAGAAGCCGAAGAGGCTGAAGAAGCTGAGGCCGAAGAAGCCGAAGAAGAAATGGCCGAAGAAGGCGAAATGATGGAAGAAATTACCGTCG
>JAHDIM010000173.1 GCA_020630805.1 Anaerolineales bacterium | reverse complement strand
GACTCAAAAAAGGCGCTCTCACTGAGAACGCCTCTTTTTTTACATGCTGAGTGTACAGGTCAGATGTTAGTTGGGTTTGTGTGCAGCCGTTGCTTCTACGTAGGTAATAGTTGCAAGCAGGCTACACAGCACTAAAATTATTATCCAAGCCTTGGTAGGTGTATCTGGCGTTAGGTCGCCTGTTGTAGGGATACTGCCTGGAATAATCTGTAGTGATACTGTGTTAGAGCTGATGCTCGTGGTGCCTGATGCAATCACTTGTGCGATGTTTGTGATTGTATCTGGCGCTTGGGCGCTAGCGTTGACGCGCGCCACAATTGTTACGGTAATGGTTTGGTTGGCGGTCATTTGGCCAATTGCAACGGATACCGTGCGGGCAGTGGTGTCATAAGATGTACCGCCTTGTTGACTAGTGGCGGAGACATAATCAAGCCTAGTATCTAATGTGTCTGTCACGATGACACCATCAATTGCTACAGCATTTGGATTTGTAACGACAATTGTGTAGACCACTTCGTCTCCAACCGTGCCAATAGAGCGGCTTTCTGATTTGACAATTGTAGGCGGCAACACACTTTGCGTTTGTGCCTGTGCGGCAGGTGGCTGTGGCGTTGGCGTTGGGGGTGTTGTCCGACGATTGATTTCTGTCTCGATAGCAGACAAGACGGAGCCTGTTGCTAGGCCAGCGTCAATTGTTGGGTCAAATTCACCAGCACTCAATGAAATGAGGTTGGTACGTCCCGTGCTGCGATTAGCATCGCTGTCAGTTGCTGAGTCCAGCCCTTCTTCAAAGAATGTAAAGCCAAAGCCTTCCGGCTTGATAAATTCAACAATATAGTCGCCCGGCGTCAGGCCGCGGAATTCATAGTAACCATTGCCGTCTGTGGTGGTCGTGCCAATCACAGTGCCGTTTTGATCCAGTAAGTTCACAGTGACATTTGCAACTGGATCTTCGCCAGCGTCTTGAATACCATCGCCATCTACATCTAGCCAAACATAGTCACCCAGCCCAGCAGGTTGGTAGATTCCTAAGTCCCAGGTTGGGTCGTGTTCGCCAGCATCAAGCGTGGTTAGGATCGTGCGGCCAGTGGTTGGATCAGCGTCACTATCTAGCGCGTTGTCTGACCCGGTGTCTTGCGTGGTTGGTGTGTAGTTTTCAGGGAGGGTGGTGAGGTCAAATGTGACGTAATATGCACCCGGTACCAAGTCTGTGAACTCATAGAAGCCATTTTCGGCGGTGGTTGTTGTCGCTACCAAGTTGTCATCCTCATCATAGAGGCGTACGGTCACGCCTGCTACGCCTGGCTCGTCTGTATCTTGGAGGCCGTTGTAATTATTGTCATACCAAACCACATCGCCAATTGAAGCGACTGGCGTCACGATCTCACGGTCATGATCATCTTCGTCTTCTGTGCGTTCGTCGTAGGTCGGGTCATCATGCTCAATATCGTCATGTTCGTTGTTTGGGTCATTCGTTGGATCATCATCAGGATCGCTGTCAATGTCTTCGCCGCTATCGTCACTAATCTCAGCTATGTTTACTAAGTCCAAGGTTAGATCCTTGACCCGTAATTGCGCTTCAATGGTTGCGGTTGCGCCCGGCAACAGTGAGCTGTCATAGACACAGTCCACAACGCCGGTTCCTTCAGTACAAGTGAAGTCTGTGCCGCTAACCGACACAAATTCCATCCCAGCTGGGATTACTTCTGTCACTGTGAACGTGCCGCTGTTTAGCGTTCCTTGGTTCTTGACTGTCAACACGTAGTCAACAATGTCATCGACATCAACGTAGGCGCTTTGACCCGCCGCGAGGGTTTTGATCAGCGCAAGGTCATACGTTTGACCAACCGTGACAACGGCTGGATCATGATCGTCTTCATCTTCGCCTTCTTTGCCGTCTTCTTCAACTTCATCATCCGTTGGATCACCATCATCTTCTGGGTCATCGTTCGGAGTGCTGTCATTGTCAGTTGGTGGGGTATTGTCAGGGTCGGTATCGTCATCAGCAGCGCTAATCTCTGCAACATTCTCTATGCTATTTCCTTGAAAGTCATCATCAATTTTCAGCGTAATCTCAATCGTTACGCTATCGCCCGCAACCAAATGATCAATGGTGAAAACGCGATTCCCATCAACATTAGTGCCATCATCGGTAATGGCTAACGTTGCGTTGTTAACTGAGTTTGTGACGCTGGTGACGTTAGACCCAACGTAGCTCATGTCGCTTGGAATATAGTCAACAACGCTTATTGCGTAGGCGTCTACATTGCCTTGGTTCAGAATTGTGACGCCAAAGACTACATCATCACCAGGTTCTACAACGGTGGTGGTGACTAAGGTTTTGCGTAAGGCTAGGTCGAAGCCAAGATTGAAAGACGCTGGGTCGTGGTCATCTTCATCGTCTGTGTTGATATCGGTATTGGCAACATCAGCTAAATCGGTGTAGTCACGGGTTTCATCAACGTCATTACTTGTGTCCGGATCGTTATCGCTGTCATTGGCCATGTTGATGTCTGGCGTGCTGTCTAATTCAATCCCGCTGTCTGATGCGATTTCGGCTTCGTTACGGTAAACGTCAAGGCTAACATCGACTAATGTTGCTTGGATGGTTAGCGTGACGGTTTCTCCTGCTTCTAGACTATGGGTTGTTCCTAATGTCCATGTGACCGAACCAGGGGCGTTTGCGTCTGTTGTTGCGGCGCTTTCATCAATGCTGATGTCTACGTTGGTAACAGCGTCTGTGCCGGTTGTGGCTGAGCCGCTAATGTAGGTCAAACCGATGGGTAAGACATCAATCACAGTGAACTCACCAGAGGGCACAACGCCTTGGTTTTGAACGCGAATTTGATACTCAACAACGCCGCCGCCAGTGGTTGGCAGTTGGGTTATTGTTTTGACTAGCGCGAGATCGTAAGGCAGGGTGAGTACTGCTGGATCGTGATCATCTTCGTCGTCTGTATTGCTATCTGTGTCGATCACGTCAGTTAGGGAATCGTAGTCACGGGTTTCGTCGCTATCGTTGGTTTGATCTGTATCGTTATCGCTATCGTTACTTGTGTCTGTATCTGGGAAGCTGTCTTCATCAATTCCGCTATCCGTCGCTATTTCAGCTTCGTTACGATAAATTTGTCGTGACAAGTCTTTGATTTGTAATTGATAGGTTAAGACAATTTCTTCATCGGCCAGCAGTGAGTGGATGCTGCCAAGGGTCCAAGTAATGTTCCCTGGTGCAGTAGGGTCGGCTGTTGCGGTACTCTCATCAATGGCAACATCAACGTCAGTGTCTGTATCTGTGCCATTTGTGGCCGAGCCGGTTACGTAAATCATGCCAGCTGGAATCACATCGTTGACGCTGAACTCACTAGAGGCTAAGTCCCCTTGGTTTCGAATCACAATTGTATAGTTGATGATGTCATCTACGGCAGTTGGGGCGTCACCGGTGATGACTTTGACCAATGCAAGGTCATAAGTACCAAGTAAAACTTCTGCCGGATCATGATCATCTTCATCATCCGCATTGACGTCGGTGTTGCTGATCTCAGTTGGATCGGTGTAATCGCGGGTTTCGTCGCCATCGTTGACCGTGTCTGAGTCGTTGTCGTTGTCATTAGAGAGGTTAGTATCTGGCGTACTATCCACGTCAGTTCCGCTATCTGATGCTATTTCAGCTTCATTGCGCATGATTTGATAGTCATAACTGCCAAGCGTTGCTTCGTAAGTTAGCGTAATGCTTTCACCAGGTAATAACTCGTGGCTGCTGCTGATGGTCCACGTAATTGCTCCGGGAGCAGTTACATCTGTTGTCGCAGCGCTTTCATCAATGCTGATGTCTACGTCAGATGCGGTATCAGTGCCGTTGGTGGCGCTGCCGGAAACATAGAGCAGCCCTGGTGGCAGCGCGTCATAAACGGTGAACGTGCCAGAGCCAATCTCACCTTGATTTTGAATAGTAATTTCGAAGCTAACTGCTTGTCCAAGTGCTGTTGGCGCTGCGCTTGTTAACACTTTGACCAAAGCCAAATCATAGGTGCCTAGCGGTAGCTCTGCGGGGTCATGGTCGTCTTCGTCGTCAGCGTTGGTATCCGTGTTGCTAATCTCAGCTGGATCAGTGTAGTCGCGGGTTTCGTCGCTGTCGTTTGTTTGATCTGTATCGTTATCGCTGTCGTTGGCTAAGTTTGTGTCAGGCGTACTGTCTATTTCAATTCCGCTATCTGACGCAATTTCAGCTTCATTACGCATGACTTGGTAGTCATAACTTTCGAGCGTGGCTTGATAAGTCAGGGTGATTGATTCACCAACTGCTAGTTCATGCGTTGTGCCGAGCGTCCAAGTAATTGAACCTGGTGCGGTGACATCTGTGGTTGCAGTGCTTTCATCGATGGCGATGTCTACGCTTGTTGGGGTGTCTGTACCGCTGCTGGCGCTACCGCCAACATAGACTAATCCTGCCGGAAGAGCGTCATAGACGGTGAATGCGCCTGAGCCGATATCCCCCTGATTTTGAACGGTAATTTCAAAGGTGACAGCATCGCCTATGATGACAGGTGCGCTACCGCTAATGACTTTGACAAGTGCTAGGTCATAGTCGCCAAGCGTCAAGACAGCGGGGTCATGATCATCTTCATCATCTAGGTTGGTGTCAGTGTTACTAATGTTGGTTGGGTCGGTATAGTCACGGGTTTCATCACCGTCATTAAGCGGATCTGAATCGTTATCACTATCATTAGAAAGATTGGTGTCTGGCGTGCTGTCTACTTCAATACCGCTATCGGTTGTAATTTCAGCTTCGTTACGCATCGTTGCGTATTCATAGCTTTCCAACGTTGTCTGATATTGCAAGACGAGTTGCTCACCAGGGGCAAGCTCATGCGTGGCGCCGAGGGTCCAGGTGATTGTGCCCGGTGCAGTAACATCTGTTGTTGCGCTGCTTTCATCAATCACCATGTCCACATTTGTTGTGGCGTCAGTGCCAGTGCTTGCCGATCCACTTACATAAACAAGACCTGCGGGCAGGCTGTCCATGACAGTAAATTGCCCAGACCCAAGTTGACCTTGATTTTCGATTGTGATTTGGAAGTTGACGATGTCACCAAGGCCAGTCGGAGCGGCACCGGTCATTACTTTGACGAGCGCTAGATCATAGGTGCCGAGCACGAATTCTGCTGGGTCATGGTCATCTTCATCATCTGTATTGGTGTCAGTATTTGCCACATTAGCTAGGTCTGTGTAGTCGCGCGTTTCGTCGCTGTCGTTAGTGATGTCACTGTCATTGTCGCTGTCATTTGCGAGGTCAGTGTCAGGGAAGCTGTCAATATCGTCACCGCTATCTGTTGCGATTTCGGCTTCGTTACGGTACGGGCTGTATAAATAAGATTGCAGCGTGGCGCGAATTTCAAGTGTTAGTGATTCGCCGCCTTCTAAGCTGTGCGTTGTGCCTAATGTCCAAGTGACACTGCCGGGTGCTGTAGGGTCTGAGGTTGCCGTGCTTTCATCAATGGTGATGTCTACGTTGGTGGTTGCATCAGTGCCGCTGGTTGCAGATGCTGCAACGTACACCAAGCCTTGTGGCAATGCATCGATGACTGTAAATTCACCAGATGCCACATCACCTTGGTTCATGATGGCAATGTTATAAACGACTTCGTCGCCGAGTTGGGTTGGTGCGGCGCTGGTCATTGTTTTGACCAATGCAAGGTCATAGCTTGGGTTGGTAAACCCCGCGTCTAATGTGTGGTTGCTAGCACCAGCAATACTCGTGGTGTAATCAATTCTAGGGAGTGTTAGGCCAGCCACATCAACGGTGCCTTGCAAGTCGCTATCGTTTATATCGGTTGACGCTGCGCTGTCTGAGCTGGTTGGCTCTAAGTCTGCAACTGTTACGCCTAGTGGCAAAGTAGCAGTTGTTGTGCTGATATCAAAAGCGAGTGTATAGGTTTGGTTGCGGCTTACATCAAAGTAATAGTGACCGTTTGCATCTGTTGTGGTGCTGATTGATGCGCCACTAGGCAAAATGAGATAAACGGTTGTGCCTGGTAATGGCAATTCGTTTGGATCTTGTACACCATCTTGATCTGCATCAAACCAAACGTAGTCACCAATTTGAATCGGCATTTGCGGACACATGAGATCTACATCGCCTAGACCACCAGATTTGCCTTGTGTGCCGCCTTGGGTGACAGGTGAATCGCTCCCCGAGCTTGCATAGAGCATGTAGCCAGGATCACGCGCAACACCTGTTTGGGTATTGAACCAATTGATCCCGCCCGCCGAGTGATACAAGTTATTGTAAGGATCCATCCCTGCAATGATTGCTTCATTAGAGCCAGGTAAAACCGCGACACCAGCATTTACAACCTCTGGGTGACCAGTCGACCAATTGTCTTGCCCAAAGAATTCACCACCACCAGGGCCAAGGCCACCAGTTGTTGCGGTTGTGAGCGCACCACAAGTGCCATTTGATTCTAGTTGCCAAGCGCCACCGCCGTCTGGGCAGGCCATCAGCAGGTCGCCGGCTGAGTTGCCGCGGTAACCGCCTGTTGCATCATTTATATCTGGAGCAAGGTTGCGCCAGCCAATCTGATGCGAGAAGCGGTCCATAAATGCCAATAGCATATTGCCATCGTCAGTGAAGTCAATGTCAGCTAATACCGGGGTTGCCCAGCAGAACTGCGTATTTGTTGCCGCAGTTGGTGGAAGATCATCACGCCACGGATGCCAGTTACTTGAAGTGTCACAACCACCTGGCCAAGCGTTATCTTTTGTGTAATCTAAACCGAAGCGAATAGCCACAGTTGGTGTAATTGTTGGGGCAGCAGGAATAGTTGCTGCCCCAAGGTCCGCTGTAAGGTCGTAGTCATAAACAATGGTTTCCAATACAGGGTTTGGTGTATTACTGTCTAAATTGGCTGCGTCAGTAGAGCCATCGCAGACGACGCCGACTTGCATTGTGCCATTGACATAATTGATTGCCCAAGGGCGGTGTTCGCCGTTGGTACAAGCTGGTGTTGGTGCAGGGATGTCGTACGTCAAGACGAGGCTGCCATCAGCCGTATCAATGACTAGAACATCTTTATTTTTTAAATCTGTAACAAGCAAAAACTCACGATCAATCCAGCCATCTGCTGTAATGTCGAGCGCTTCATCGTTAACAACGTCAATATCACCTAAGCCGAGTGTGGCGACTTGGGCGTACGCCGCAACATCATGCGACTCTGCATCAGTAGAGGACAGGCCGCGATCTGTATTGCTACCAACCTCGGTTTGGCCAATATCAATGCCTAAGCCATCTTCAACTTCAACAAAGCCGCTAGTGACTTGGATCCCTGTGCTGAAATCAACAGCGTAAATGCCGTCTAACCCAAGTGGACCAAGCCCTACGTGGCGTTTCAAAAAAGCTGCGGTATAAACTTTTTCCGTTTGTTGGCTCCACGCTAGCCCCCAAACAGACCCAACTTCAGCATTGGTGGAAATATGGGCGGGTTCTACATAAGCCATTGCTGTGCCGGGGAATGCCGCCCCAGACGCTGTGTAAGGGAAGGCGACAATCGCGTCCATTGGCCCCGAGATACTGTCTACAGGCAAAGGGTCTCCATCTACGAAACAGGTTGTCATTGCAGTTGCATTGCTAGCGTCACAAACATAGGTTGAGGGATCAACTGCTGAAACGTTGAAGGCTACATCTCCCGCACTTAGATCAATGATTTGTACGGCAGCACTTGCATCATCAGCGGCATCCATATCAGCTGGTGTATTGGCGTCAGCGTCATCATCAGATAGATTGACTGGACCAATTTGAGTACCACCAGGTAGGGTGGTCATATCAACTTCTACGCGGAGTTGATCCCCAGTACAGGCCGCTGTTGCAGCAGGCAAAAATGTTGCAACGCCAAGTGCGTCTGTGGGTGCGGTTGCACACGGCGTGTTTGTTGGATCGTCAGCATCAAACACATTAACAGTAATACCTGCAAGCAATGTGTCACTGCCTTCTAATTTTGTATCAACGTCAATGTCTTGAAAGACCGTGACCGTCAATGTATTTGTTGCTGCTAAAACAGGCTGGACGATCAGTGATGATGACATGGTGATGATTGCTAGAATAAGCAAGATAACCGTACGTGTCGATAC
>JAHDIM010000172.1 GCA_020630805.1 Anaerolineales bacterium | reverse complement strand
CTCCATGGCTAGCCATGGAGCTACGGTTATGCCGATACACAATATTTGATTAGCGTCTAACAGGCAGGAATTGCAATGGGACTGTGGCACAGTTGCCATAAAAGACTTAGAGCATAGAATCAAAAAACGGCCACTCGGGTGAGTGACCGTTTTGGGTTCAGTTGTTAATAGCGTTAGTGCAGCCTAATCGTCAGAAAAAGCAGCATCGTACCAATTGAGGTACTCTGGCAAATGGACGGTCCAGTAAGCCATATTGTGCTCACCGGCCCGCACAATAAACGTATGCGGCAGATTATCTTCAATCAAGAGCGAGTTGATAATAACGGCTGCTTCTAGGAGCGGATCTAAGTTCCCAACATCCATATAGATGTGTGGCTCGCGCTGATCTGGAATATCACCAAGCCAAGCGTCGATGCCTTCAATCCCTTCAACGGCAGCAACACTATGTAGCCCCCAAACACGGGCAATCTGTGGATTTTGCGCCCCAACGCGTAAGGCCAACCCAGCACCAGCAGACATCCCGCCCAAGCCGCGCAGTCGCCGATCTGGCACTGTGCGGTAATTTGCATCAACAAAAGGCACCATTACGTTTGTAAACACCACATCAAATTCAGGCGCAAAGTCCATTGTAGCTGGCATTACAATCAAAAACGGTTCAATTTCGCCATTGCTTAGGAGCTGATCTGCGGTGCTGGTTGCACCGGCAACAATCCACGTATCAGGGTTGCCATTTGCCCCATGAAACAGATACAACACTGGGAAACGCGCGGCGGCATCGCTTTCATAGCAAGGGGGCAGGTAGATTTTTGCTGGTAATTTGCTCCCATCACCAACGCCTATTTCAAAATTCTGGATCACACCGGTCGGTTCTTCACACGGTTGGGTATACCCCCAAGTCAGCACATCTTCAGTGCTGGTAACTGCCGCTTCGGCGGCGGCGTCAGGTTCTGGCGCGGATGTGGTTGCTGGCTGAGCAGCGCTACAAGCTGCTAGCGCTAACAGGATTGGCAGGAATAAGAATAGCTTTGTTTTCATTTGCGTTCGATCGATAAGAGATTGCGCTAAGCAGCTAAAGCCGCTTCATCACCAAGCTGTTTCCACATATTCACAAGCTGCGGCACCATATGGTGAGCGCCGCTAGCACGGCCAAGCAGTAAGCAATTCTGTGTCTCTTCACTGACAAGTTGACGCAGTTGTTCTTGCGATTCAAAAAATGCATTTGTGAGATCAGGCCACCCGCTGGGCAACTGTTGCACATGCTGATGTAGGCATTGCGTATCTGGTGGTAGAAGACCGGCCGTCATTTGTTCTTGCCAAATTTCAGCAGCGAGCGCGTCTAAGTCTGCATTTCTATCCGTGACAAACGCTTCGACTGTAGCGTGGTTATGTGTATTCGCATCGACCATATTTTCATATAACGTGGTGCGATAGCTTTTGTGGGCCTCGTCGTAAAAATATACGTAGTGCCCATTGGTCAGGGCTGGCTTGTCAAACACATAGTGAAATAGCACGCTTGGCCGGAATTTTGGCACAGCGATGTGTGTCGTATCGACACCTAATGCGCGTAGCAAGAACACCGGTGGCGCGGTCCATACTAGCAACTCGTTAGGGATTGTTTGGCCATTAGATAGCGTTAGGTGCGTCACCTTTTTACCAGCAGTGGTAAGCCCGGTTACTTGTGTTTCGAGCGAGAACGTAACCCCAGCCGCTTTGCATTTTTCTTCTAAATAGGCAATGAAAGCACCACAACCGCCTTGCTTCGGATAGTACTTCCAAGTGTGCGACACCCGATGCCGAGGGTTGGTATCTGCAATGCGGTCATCATACCAAGGGATTTGTTTCAATTCTTTCGTTTGAACTTCATCAAACATGACAACGCGCTGTACACCGTGTAGGGCGTGCGCAATTGGAGAAAGCGCTTCTAGCTCTAACCCTGTGAGTTTACGCATCACCGGCCGGAACACTTGCTCCCGCAGCTTTTCGCCATAGTCACGCGTGATGAGGTCATATAAGTTTGTTGCGGGGGCTACGGTTGCAGCGTCATAGCGCGGCACGTTCATTAGCTCGGCAACAATTTGCACATAGTCTTCGGGCGCCAGTTTGCGGGCGTCAATACACTGCGTATTTTGGTTCAATGCATGATTGAAAACACTGTATTCACGGAGCGTGTCAGAAAATGAGAGCCAATCCTCTGACGCTTCGATTTCTGCAAACATCAAACGATCTAAAGGCGGGATACCGGTTGAGAGTGGCAGGTGTGAGCCATAATCAAAATAATAATCTTGATATTGATAGGCCGTGCTGTACAACCCACCTAACTTTGGCGCGGCTTCAATGAGGTGAACATCAAACCCTTGTTTTGCAAGCACTAAGCTAGTGGTAAGGCCAACAATACCACCGCCGACTAATGTGATTTTGGCACCTTTGCTGTAATTTTCAATCATGCTTCAGGTTTCTTTCCTCTAATTAATAGATACTCAACATACATCTTTTGTGCGCTATACGTGCGCAAATGCTTGTCAACTGTTATATCAATAAAATTCGCATTTGCAAGTAAGTGTCGGGCATCATTGCTAGATAAAAAGCACATCGGGCCATTATCAGAAAGGGGCTGCTCTAACGGGATACCATCTACAGTACAGCGGTCAACGGATTGGGTTGCATAAAGCAAAGAAGATGAGTTTTCGCCAAGATGATAAGAGAAAAAACGCCCTCCCGGTTTTAAGACACGGGCAATATCACCAATCGACTTTTCATGTTGTGTTAGCGACAAATGCTGCATTGAAACCACATCAAAGACAAAATCAAAATAATTGTCTTCAAATGGCAGTTCGCACATATCAGCGAGACGCAGGTTAGCCTTTAATCCACGTTGGCCAAGGATCGTTTCACAATAGTCTAGGCCTTTTTGCGAAAAGTCGATCCCATACGCATCAAACCCTTCGTCAGCAACCATCCAAATATTCGCGCCGCTGCCACACCCTAACTCTAGGATGCGAATCTGATTGCGTTTTTCAGAATCGAAGCGAAAGTAATGAGACGCAATTTCAGAAATCAATGCTGAATTAGGATAACGACGTTGCGCATTTAGCCCTAGATTTTCATATTGACGATCGAAGAAATCGCCATCATCATGCAAAATTATGTCAGTTGTCATATAGAAATCATTGAAAATAATTGACGTTTTACCAATTGAAATCAGCACATCCAAAGGCTAACTTTTTACCTTTTGATTATCACTAAGTCTTCGCGGGTATGTCCAAATGGCAAATTCGGAGGCTGGGGTAATACATACGTTTCCGCGCCCCAACTTCGCACTAGTTCGGCTAGTTGAAATACAGCCTTATCATGAAATCCAAACGTATTTGGCGTGCTAATGGTGTGCTTAGCGTGAAAATCTTGGTCAGAACCAGCAACAGCTAAATTCCACTCTTCAATGAATGTTTTACCTTTTGCGCTCGCTAAAAATCGGCGTTTTTTATCTTCATTAGGTAAATCACCCAAGACCATGCGGCCTTCCGGCAGAAGTAAATCAAATGCTTTGCGCACAAATTTAGCAATCGAATCAAAATCAGGTAAGTAATGCAAAACGGAGTAAAGCAAGATTTTAGAAAATTGCTGATTGATCGTTACGTCAGCAAAATCTCCTGGATAAAGGCGAATATCCTTTGCGCCACCGCGTGACTTCAGCCGGGCAAGGACATCTTGATGATCTACAACACTTGTTTCAGTAACTAAGTATGATAGTGGTAAAGCCAAAGAGCCAGGACCACAGCCAATTTCCAATAACGTATCTTCTGGTTCGATTGCCAATTTATGTAACAAATCGGCGACGATGCGTTTCTCTGGTAGCACTTGAATAGCATAACGGCCAGCAACTTGCGTTTCTGAGGCATTTTGTTGCCGCGCAAAATTGGCGTAGTTTTCTTGCGTCATTTAAATAGTATCTCCTAAGAAAACCAACCGAATATAAATTCGGGAAGTTTGATCATATAAATGATGTCATACGACATTTTTGGACATAGAAAGTAGCGCCGATGTTACAACATTGCCACCAAACCCACTTTTGAATTTCGCAATCCCTTGATTTTTGGCATCCACCACTTGGTGTGGTGCAAAGTAAGACTGGCCTAAGTGAAAGTGTTTGCACCCAATCTGTTTTGCATGTTGAATTGCTAGCCACATAATACCGTGGTTGATAGGCGTATCAAACAATTCGCGCTTAGCAACAGATGTGAAATATATACACGTCTCATCGATATGCGTAAATAAAGAGGCCGCAATCAGCACCCCTTCTGGATCTCTAGCTTCAATTACAAACGCGTTACCCGCTACAATTTCAGCCCATTGTATATCCCACGTTGTTTGATTACGGGTTACACGGCCAGCCACAATTTGATGTAAGTCTTGAAACTCTTGAAACGATGTCTTGGCTGTTGCATCTGCTGTGTAGAGTTTATATTGCCATGACCTCAAAGACTTATTGATTAATGAGCGATAGCGTTTTCTGACCCCGGCCCAAAGATTTGGCTCTGAGAGACGCAAGTCAATACAAGATTCAAATGTAAAGGAAAGTGTAGTAGTCCAACCATTCGGTTGTGTCATGTAATAGGCAGATAGCGCAGACAGATTCCCACCACACAAGGTATCTTGAATAGAAAAAGAACTAACCTGATGGTCAGCTGCTAATCCCTCAATGTACTTACTTACAGAGCGCCTGATAGGTCCATCATTTTGCGCGGCAATCAAAAGCGGCAACCCATAATTATTAAGCAAGGTTGCGCTATCGGGCTGTTGTTGCAATGTACCTAAAATTGCAATCCGAGATGCTATATCAAACGTGCAGGTGGTAGAGACTGAGGTAAACGTTGCTGGAGCAGAGTATGCGCTCTGATAACGATAGAAAAACGCATTTTCACGTTTAAGAAAACTTGTATGTTGTTGCAACAACTCTTTGGCAGTTTTTAACGCGACTTCAGGCTCTGTATTAAACTGTGTTCTTGAAATAAGACAATCCTTTTAGACTAGTTTAGGACTTACACAGAAGGCATTGAGAGCAAAGGTTTAAGAAGTTGTTTCTTCATATAGTCGCTCAATAAGCCTTCTATGCTGATTGTGTCAGTATATTCAGCGAAATATGTTTGGGTATAGGTCGTAGCTAGGTATTAAGCTGCTGTCACCACAGACCGAATTCGATCTAACACTTGATCTATCAGTTGTTGATCGACCATACCGGGAAAGATTGGCAGTGAGAGGATTTGATCATAAGCAGCCTCAGCGTGTGGATATTGGTGCGGGCGCGTTTCTGGGCGACTTTTGTAGAACGGATGTAAATGCACTGGAATGTAATGCAAATTCACGCCAACATTTTGCTTGCGCAACTCTGCATAATATAAATCACGCGAGGCTTTATCCTCCGCCCGAACAACATATAAATGGTATGCATGTTTTACATCAGCACTTAATCCAAGCGGTTGTAACGCTGGAAAGTCCGCAAAGAATGCATCATACTGCGCTGCTACCGTTTGCCTTAGAGAAACCCAATGGTCGAGTTTTTTCAACTGAGACTGACCTAAAGCACATTGAAAATCAGTAATACGGTAGTTATAGCCTAAATCGACCATCTCATAAAACCATGAGCCAGTCTTGGCCCGTTGGCGATGGTCTGTTGTAATGCCATGATTACGAAACGTTCGCATGCGCTGGGCATATGTTGCATTATCAGTGGTAATCATGCCGCCTTCACCGGTTGTCATATGTTTGACCGGGTGAAAGCTAAACGTGCTCATATCTGCAATGCTACCGATTGGCTGCCCGTTATAAGCGCCGCCTACGGCATGGCAAGCATCTGAGATTAATACCAAATTGTGTTTATCACAAATATCACGCAGTGCAACATAATCACAGGCATGGCCAGCATAATCAACCGCAACAACAGCCTTGGTCTTTGGCGTAATCGCAGCGCGGACTTGCTCAGGGTCAATTAGCAGGTTTTCTGGGAGAACATCAACAAATATCGGCGTAGCCCCTTGATACAAAACGCTGTTCGCTGAAGCAGCAAACGTCATTGTTGGCACAATGACCTCATCTCCAGACTGGACCCCTGCCGCATACATTGCACAGTGCAGTGCGGCCGTACCGCTGTTAACCGCAACAGCATGCACGGCGCTGGTATAAGCTTGAAATGCAGCCTCAAATTCTGCAACGTTGGGGCCAGTTGTTAGCCAATCAGACTTCAATACCGCTACAACCGCAGCAATATCATCTTCATCGATAGACTGGCGACCATAGGGGATATAGGTCAAATCGCTCATAATGCAGCCATTTCAATCAGGTCAGCGTTTGAAAGCCAGTTGTCATTTACGTTGCTAACATAAGAGAAGCCATCTGGCACTTCCTCTCCACCGAGATTAGATTGTCCCCACCAGGCATGTGCAGGCTGTAGTACATAGCGATCAGGCAGGGCAAGCGTTTGTGGTGCTTCATCAACAGAAATCATGGCCTCGTGTAATTTTTCACCAGGGCGAATTCCAATAAATTTCACATCACATTCTGGCGCGATTGCAGTTGCAAGATCCATAATATTCATGCTTGGTAATTTTGGTACAAAGACTTCACCGCCAGACATCATATTTAGAGAAGAAAGCACAAACCGAACGCCTTGTTCAAGGGTGATCCAAAAGCGCGTCATCCGTTTGTCTGTGATGGTAATTGTGCCAGTTTGCAGTTGTTTTTTGAAGAGCGGCACTACGCTGCCACGACTGCCAACAACGTTACCGTAGCGCACACAAGCGAAGCGCGTTCCTTGCTGCCCACTATAAGAGTTAGCCTGTACAAAAAGCTTTTCTGAAACTAGCTTTGTTGCACCATATAAATTTACAGGTGCTGCGGCTTTGTCTGTACTGAGTGCAATAATCTTGCTAACGTTACAGTCTAGGGCAGCTTCAATAACATTTTGCGCACCAATAATATTGGTAAGAATGGCTTCATGCGGGTTGTACTCGCATGCAGGCACTTGCTTAAGCGCAGCAGCATGCACAACAATATCTACATTGCGAAAGGCGCGGCGCAGTCGGTTCACGTCTCGCACATCGCCAATGAAGTAGCGCATATTGTCATGATTCAATCCAGCTTGGCGCATCTCATATTGTTTTAATTCATCTCGGCTAAAAACAATGAGTTTTACGTTTTTCCAACGTGACAAAACAATACTTGCAAACCGACGTCCAAATGAGCCTGTACCGCCCGTAATTAGGATGGTTTTATTGTTTAGGTCTAGTTGTTTAAAATCTTCGAACATCAAATTATCAATACCCATATAGCCAGAGCTATATTGTTTATTCTTAATCAGTCTTAACTAAGAATCGATTGTTATTATCTTACTCTTTCTGATCAAGTAAGTATGCATTAGTGCGACGCTTCTGATTGTAATTTCCAGAAGTATGCATATTTTTCGTTACGCGCCATTAGGTCTTGATGCGTGCCGCGTTCAACTAACTTCCCGCCATCTAATACAAGAATTTGGTCAGCATCAACAACTGTTGACAATCGATGCGCAATAATCAAAACAGTTCGTTCTGCGCGGGCAACTTCAATAGCATCTTGAATTAGCTTCTCAGACTCGCTATCTAGCGCACTTGTGGCTTCATCAAGTATTAGTAAACGCGAGTCACGCGCTAATGCACGTGCAAGAGCAATACGCTGACGCTGCCCACCTGAAAGGGTAAACCCACGTTCGCCAATAACCGTCTCATATTGTTCAGGCAATTGCTCAATAAATTCATTAGCATTTGCCTGATGCGCTGCTTGTTTTACGGTTTCAGCGGTAATTGAAGCGCTACCAAATCTGATATTTTCAGCAATCGTTGTATTAAACAAAAACGAATCTTGGCTAACAACACTTAATTGGTTACGCCAATATTCCACGTCGATGTCAGTAAGCGCAACGCTATCAACAGAAATTTTTCCAGCTGTTGGTGAAAACAACCCAATTATCAAATCAGCAATTGTTGACTTCCCAGCGCCCGAAGACCCAACCAAGGCCGTAACAGAGCCAACCGGCAGTGTAAAACTTATATCTTCTACAGCAGGCGCTGCGTCTGCTGTGTACTGTAAGTTTACAGACTGAAATTCAATCCCCGTAGCCATATCAACTTGACGAGTTCCGCT
>JAHDIM010000171.1 GCA_020630805.1 Anaerolineales bacterium | reverse complement strand
CACGTTCTGGCCAATATTGAAATGGTTGCGCAACAATTGCCGATTGACACGGCGTTGATTGAAGCGTTGCACGCCCGCTTTAAAAGCGTAGGTGCAGATTGGCCGCAACTGCGATAGTGCGCGATGGGCTTAGTTTTCACGCGGCTTTCCTAAACTTAATCGTCAAATTCTGGTAATCGTAAGTACTGGCTACGCTCAAGCCCTAAGAGCAACTCAGTGTTAAGTCATCTTGTTTTCGGTACAACATCTAGCCTACTATGGAGGTAACAGTAATTATTAGTAGGTTATTTATGTTAGATTCACTCTCTCCGATTGGAGAACACCCCATTAGTGTTGAGCAAGAAAAGCTCTTGCGCGACTGTTGTAAAGATGATGAGAGCTTTCAAAAAGTCTATGCGATGCTAATGCAAGCGTCGATTGAAAAGAAGATCGACAAGCAAACATTTTTAGACACCACCGGTAGCGATAATCTTGTGTCCCTGATTGGGACTAAGTTTCGTATCCCGCTGCACACCATTGCCATGTCGGCAGAGATGCTAACGCGGTACGCCGATAAGCTCACCCAAACGCGCCGCGATATGCACTTTGACCGCATCAGGCGTCAAGTTTATTTCTTGCGTGATATGGTGCAAAACATCTCTATTGTCAATTCGTTAGATGCGCCCCCGCTATTTCATCCAACTCCGTTTTTTGAGATTTGCGCCCGCATAGAAGCTGATTTGCAGATGGCGGCTAGCTATACCTCAACGTTGGTTTTTCGCTATAACAGCAATGAAACGCGCTCTTTGCATATTGACTACGAAATCGTCAAACAAATTGTAGAGAACCTAGTTGCAAATGCGCTCAAATATTCAGACCCAGATGCGCCAATTACAATCACATTGCGGCGTGAAGATAGCATTTGGCTGCTGCAAGTTGTTGATCAAGGCATTGGAATTCCACGGCGTGATCAGCAGAACATTTTTCAAGCGTTCTATCGTGGTGATAATGTCGGCTTGCGCCCTGGGATGGGGCTTGGATTGCATAACGCCCGTGAACTCACGCATGCGATGGGTGGCAAGCTCACCATTACCAGTGCTGGACGTGATCAAGGTACGACTGTAACCGTAGAGCTCCCAACAAAGATCGAAGAGACAGCCTAAACAGTTTTCCAGAAACCTCACGCTAGTTTGCTTGCTTCTGCCACCGTTTTGCGATAGGTTCAGCTTATGAATTCGCAAACAACAGATTGCTGTATTGTGGGTGCTGGTCCGGCTGGTGCGATCTTAGCGCTTTTATTAGCGCGGCAGGGCATTGCGGTCACGTTAGTTGAAGCGCAAAAAGACTTCAACCGTGCATTTCGCGGTGACACGGTGCATGCTGGCACAATGGAATTGTTGGCGCAGCTAGGCTTGGCAGATGCGCTGTTAGAAATTCCCCATAGCAAACTCCATAGCGGCAAAATTGAAGGGCCAGCTTTCACAGAGCCGTTTGAGGTGATAAATTTCGCCGAATTAGATAGCCCTTACCCATATGTCACGATGATGCCTCAGGCCGACGTGTTAACGTATGTGGTTGGGCAAGCACAGCGTTTTCCCAACTTTACGCTCTTATTGAAAACTAGCGCCACTGGGCTGATAGAAGACAACGGCGTTATCAAAGGCATAACGTATCGGAAGGGTAAAACGCAAGGCCAGATCCACGCCACCGTTACGATTGCCGCTGATGGCCGAGCTTCTAAACTACGGGCTGCATCTGGCCTAGACTACACTAAACTGGCGGCACCGATGGATATTCTGTGGCTATCGCTACCGCGTATTGCAACTGAGACAATCATCGCAAAGGGGCTAGCTGGGCGCATTGGTGATGGCACCATTGTGTTGATTTTTGAACGCCCAACCGACTGGCAAGTCGGAGTAGTGGTGTTGAAAGGCTCTTACCGTGAAGTGAAAAAGGCTGGACTGACCCAATTCAAGGCGCGCTTGGCGAAGATGATCCCGGAGTTTGACGCTACGCTGGCCGGGCTGACGGAATGGCGTCAGGTTGTGCCGCTTTCAATAGAGCTAGGGCGGCTTAAAACATGGGCAAAGCCGGGCCTTTTACTGATTGGTGATGCCGCACATACAATGTCACCAGTGGGTGGCATTGGCATTAACTACGCTATTCAAGACGCGGTGGCGGCGGCCAACGCGCTTTACAAACCATTGCAAGCCAACACGCTTACCTATGCCGACTTACAACAAGTTCAGCGCCAACGGCAGCTTAGCACGCGCATTGCGCAGCGCTTTCAAGCTGTTGCACAACGCCAAATTGTTGGTCGTTTTTTAGCAGATGACGTTATAAAACCGCCGCTACCGGCCCGGATTATGCAGCGCGTGCCTTTTATAAGGCGGCTGCTTGCCCGTTTTATTTCTTACGGTGCTTTTCCCGTTCGGCTTGCCCCCGGATTAAGACAAGTTGATTAAAACAAAAAGGACAGACCCCCACCAGGGCTGTCCTTTTTCAATCAAGGCCTGTCAATTAAATGCGCTATGCGGCGCAGCCTTTTATTTCTTGTAAGAATCTGAGCTAGACGCTAATGCTAAAAAGGAGACTTTTGGCTTTGCTGTCTTTGGCTTAGATTTTTTTGGTGTAGATTGCAGTGCAATCTCAAACAATTCGCGATCACTGCCATACATGGCAACTGGAAGTTCAAATTTTGGAGTGGTTGTTTTCTTCATCATAATAGTTCGCCCAATGCGTTTTAGCGCTTACAGTAAATTGTCTTGATTAGCGAATATTCGCTGAAAGAATTGTATTGTATTTCACAAACCAAGTCAACGCTCAATACGATATACTTGAACCACATTACTGCATTGCGCGTATTTCTAGCAATTTAGAGCCTTGCATACGCGAAAAATACACTCCCTAAAACCCTATGAACAGTGGATTAGTCAACATTATCTTTGGAATGAAAGTGCGCCAAGGGCGCAACACAGTCGGGATGAACCTGTCTGAGTTTGCGGCTGCTTGTGAACTTTCGCCCTCTTACGTCACGGAAATTGAGAAAGGGCGGAAGTATCCGCGTTCCGATAAGATCATGCGCATTGCGCAGGTTCTGAACAAAGAGTATGACGAACTGGTCTCGATCAAGCTCCCGCCAAGCCTGACGCACTTGGAAGCCGCATTGTCTTCTACTATCTTGATGGACTTCCCTTTTGAGGAGTTCGGTTTTGAAGCGGCAGATATTGTCAACATGCTGACACGCCAGCCCGATAAGGCCAGCGCGCTGATCCATGCGCTGATTGAAATCAGCCGCCGCTATGACGTGCGCGAAAGCACCTTTTTACGCGCTGCGCTGCGCTCTTATCAAGAGCTCAATGAAAATTACTTCCCAGATCTAGAAGAAGAAGCCGTTTCGTGTAGTAAGAAATACGGCTTTGAGAAACTCCCTATTTCACTGGCTGCAATTGAAAAAACGCTAAGCAAAGAGTTTGGCATTCGGGTTGATTATGATGATTTAGTCCAAATGCCTGAACTGGCGCATTATCGTTCTGTCTTTGTAGATGGTGTGCAGCCTACAGTGCTGATCAACGAGAAAATGTCTGTTCCGCAGCGCAAATTTGCATTGATGCGGGAACTCGCGTACCAAGTATTGGATATAAAAGAGCGCAATATCGCGTATTCGCCAGATCGGGCTGACTCTTTTGAACAAGTGCTGGGTGACTTTCGTGCTTCTTATTTAGCTGGCGCGATGCTAATCCCAAGGCTTGAAATTCAAAACGATATTGCGGCCTATTTTGAACTACCCCAGTGGGAATACAAGCCGCTATTGAAAATGCTCAAGAAGTATGAGGTGTCTCCAGAGGCACTGTTGCACCGTTTTGCGCAGGTGATTCCTGAATATTTTGGGATCAAGCTGCACTTCTTGCGCTTCAATACTGGCCAAAATACGCCTTATGAACTTACAAAAGAGCTCAACTTAAATCAGCTGATTGTGCCAACTGGCATTGGCCTAAATGAGCATTATTGCCGACGGTGGCTATCTATTCGTTTACTTGAAGATCTCAGCACCGATCAGAGTGCACATGTTACAGAAGATGGTCTGGCAGTTTCTGTGCAGATGTCAGAGTTCTTGAATACGCAAGACCGGTTTTTATGCATTGGGTTTGGGCGGACGCCAGCAACGCTTGGCGGGCGCTCTACGAGTTCAATTGTGGGGTTCCGTGTGGAGCCAGACTTACACAACACTATTCGATTTATGCATGATCCGAAGATTTTCCGCGTGCTAATTGATCAAACTTGTGAGCGTTGTAGTTTATCTGCGGCGCAGTGTTCTGATCGGGCTGTGCCACCTGTTATTGTGCAAGAAAAAGAAGTCATTCGTCAGCGGCGGAAGGCGCTACGGCAATTGATGAATAAACACGGAGTGTAAAAATGACAAAAGAAATCGCAACATTTGCTGGTGGCTGTTTTTGGTGTGTAGAGGCTGTTTTAGCACGCGTTATTGGTGTTGAGGCGTCTGTGTCAGGTTATATGGGTGGCGCGACAGAGAATCCAACCTATAAAGAAATTTGTACTGGGCGCAGCGGGCACGCAGAGGTTATCCAACTCACGTTTGAACCTAAAGTCATCAGCTATCACGAGCTAGTGCAAATGTTTTTTACGGCTCACGATCCCACAACGCTTAATCGACAGGGTGCTGATGTTGGTACGCAGTACCGGTCTGCCATCTTCTATCATTCTGATGCGCAGCGTGAAGCCGCAGAAACTGTTATTAACGCGTTGACAGCGCAAAGCGTTTTTGCCGCCCCGATTGTTACAGAAGTGACTGCGGCGAGTACGTTTTATCCGGCTGAAACGTATCATCAAGACTATTACACCCGTAACCCCTATGAGGGCTATTGCCGCGTGGTGATTAGTCCTAAAGTTGAAAAATTCAAAGCGCAGTTTGCCGATAAACTGAAAGCATAAAAAAAGCAGCCAATCGGCTGCTTTTTTTATATTATTCGGTTATTACTGTCAGTGGCGCGAAAAAAGTTCCAGACGCACTATTTACATAGAAAGCCAATCTGAAGAGCGCTTAGCGTGAGGCCGATTTTCTTAGGCTGCCTTATAGCATTCCGGGCAACTTACGCCCGGCACGTAGCGCGGATCGGCTTGTTCAACTGCCGTTAGCGTTACCTTGCCGCAGGCTTGGCAGTCTGCATAGGTGCCTTTTTGTAAGTTGTGATCAACCGTAATGCGCTCGTCGAAAACAAAGCATTCGCCTTCCCACATCGTGTCAGTTTGCGGCACTTCCTCTAAATATTTGAGAATGCCACCTTCTAAGTGATACACCTCTTCAAAGCCTTTTGCTTTTAGGTATGCTGTTGATTTTTCACAGCGGATCCCGCCGGTGCAAAACATAGCGACTTTTTTGTTCTTTTCAGGATCTAATTCAGCATCCATCCAGGCTGGTAAGTCACGGAAGGCTGCCGTGCGCGGATCGATGGCGTTTTCGAAGGTGCCTGCTTCCACTTCATAAGTATTGCGGGCATCAATCAGCACCACGTCGGGGTCAGAAATAAGCGCATTCCAGTCTTGCGGTTTGACATAAGTGCCCACCACTTGGGTTGGGTCCAACTCTGGAATACCAATCGTGACGATCTCTTTTTTGAGCCGCACCTTGGTGCGTTTGAATGCCTGAGTGGCATGCGTGGCTTCTTTGGTGGTCATATTTGCAAAACGTGGTTCGGCATCAAACCATGCGTAGAGTGAATCGATAGCGGTGCGGCTACCAGAGACTGTTCCGTTGATGCCCTCATGGGCTAACAGCACGGTGCCTTTGATTTCATTTTGCAAAAGATGGCGTAATAACGGTTGTTTGAGCGCTTCAAAATCTGGCAAGGCCACAAAACGGTAAAACGCACAAACAATGATTGGCTGGGCTTCGGTCATCATAGCAATATTTTAGTTGAGAACCGCTCAGAATTTCAACGATTGCTCGAGATGCATTTGATTAGGGCATCCAATGGCCTTGACCAGCGTCTTCAACGAGCGTGCGCTGAACCCCAGTGTCTAAATCAATGAGCACAATATCTGGCGTGGCGTAGGCTTCTTCTAGTGCAATTTCTTGCGCAATAATTTGGCGTCCATTGGGGTGCCAGCGCGCATTGTTATAGGTAAACCCATCTGTATCGGTTATGGCTTGTGGCAAGCTGCCATTTGCCGGAAAGAGCCAAAGTTGCGAGCCGGGCTTGTAGCCTGTTGGCCGTACGCTTACTAGTAAATCTCCAGTGACAGGGCTAGGCACGGTGGTGCTGGAAATTTTATACGTGTCGTCTGAGTCGGTAATTGACGTCACCGTTTTGCCAATGACATCTGCGAGGTAAACGCGTTGCGGCTGCCCATCTGCTTCAAGATCGATGCTATTAAAGATCATGTGCTGGCTATTTGGGAGCCAGTAGCCTGTCGTGCCGAGAAAGGAACTGAAGGCAAAGTCGGTGTCGCTTGCAAAGTGATAAGCGCGGATCTGGTTGCCGTTTGAGTCAAAGATAGCTAACCATTCTTGATCTGGCGACCAGCGCGGTGAAAAGCCTAATATTTGCTTGTCTGCATACAAAGGGGTGTTTTCACCTGTCAGTAAATCTAAGACCCACACGCGGGGCGGTGCAAAGGACTGTCCAACTTGGGGCGGTGCGTTTTCTCTACTGTAGGCAATCTTTTTTCCATCTGGCGAAAACGTAGGTTCTGAACAGCGGTCTAAGCCGCATTCTAAAATGACGCTGGCTTCGGTTGCGTTATCTGTCCATAGCCAAAAATCGAAGCCAAAGGCGTCGTTGAGCTGCGAATAGACCAAGCGCGTGCCATCGGCTGCCACATCTAAATCAAACACCCCGCCATCAGAGAAGGTAACCTGCTTGGACTGCCCTGTGTCGACGCGTGTTAACCAAATTTCACGTTCTGTATTGGGTGCGTTCACGTACGCAATGTAAGATCCGCGCACTGGGAATGACCAAGTGGTCTCTTGCAACACTGCGCGACCTGAGTCTGCTTTTAGTCCAGGGGCTAAGGTTGCGGTGTAGATTGTTTCTGGGTCTAGTAGCTCGGCAGGTGTAAACCATAGCGTGTTCTCTTCCCAATAGGTTTCTCCTGAAATTGCTGGTGTGAAGGTCAGCAGTGTTGTATTGGCGGCAGCTTGCATTGGCTCTTCAAAAGTAACGCCAATTCGGCCATAGCGTGAAATGGCTTCTGCGTCTGCCGGATAGGTTTGGAGAACACCGACGCCAACCTGATCGCCACGAAATAAGGTGAAGCCGAGTCCTGTAATTAGCAAGACGGCAATAGTGGCGATGATGATATCTAGTCGGCGCATAGGTTAATAATAGAGGTAAGGGTTCTGTGGCTCTGGGATTTCTAAGATTTCAGTGGGCACGATCATGGGAAGTAATTCGCCATCGACGTTGATGGTATCAACTGTACCAGAAATGCGCAGCCACCCATTGTCTGGGTACTGAATAGACTCGTCATGATCCACTACCATTCCAATGGCAAACGCATCGGCAACGCAGCAACTCAGCGTAAAACGCCCAAGTAGAAAGTTTCCGTTAGAAAGCCGCTGATCGTTGTAAACAAAGCCAACAACTTCTACAGGTTCGCCAATAAAAACATCTGGTGCGGGCGTGCTGTTAAACACTTGCACCCAATCTAAGACGGTGCGGCTTTCTGGCTCCATGCTTAGAATTTGTTGCGTTGAGGCGCTTGCATCGCCTACGGGAGCACTCGTGCTTACCCCGCGATTACTAATGGCAGCTGCGCCAAGTGGTTTTGGCGGCACAGCAAAGCCTAAGATCAATGGTAAAGAGACTAACAGCACACCCCAAATCGACATTGTATGGTGGTGATGATCGTCATGCGCATGATCGTGATCATGGTCGTGGTGATGATGGTGGTCATGATCTTCCTCTTCGGCCTTGGTAGATCGCATATGGGTGTAAATGGTCTGTGCCACAATCAAGAATCCAATTGCGGCGCCAACAATCAACAATACAAAGCGTTGATTGATATACCAAAATAGATTTCCCTGCATAAAGCGGCGTAACAAGAACAGGCCTAGCCCAAGAAAAACAAGGGCCTGCAACGATTTATATTGACGAAAAGAGAGTGAAGAGTTCATAAAATGTGGGCGGTAATGTGAATGTATACTGCCAGATAAAGACTAATAACGGGTGATCGCTATGGGATCAAAAATTCCCGTTCAAATTCAAGAATACGCCTGCTAACACCGACATCAACAGC
>JAHDIM010000170.1 GCA_020630805.1 Anaerolineales bacterium | reverse complement strand
TGACAAACGATCGACTGAAGGTTGGCGACTGTCATCAGATATGTACGACACAGACGCATTCGCTGGTGGCCTGTCATTGCACGCCGATTGGATGAATGGATGGAACCCTGTGGTCATGGAAGCAATCTTAGAGAACTGCATCAAAGCACAACTTGACTGTCACGACGGCAACTTAGCCAATGGCTATAGTTTGTCGAGTACGCAGCAAGGAACCGGCTACGAGCCTGAGATTATCAATGGTGGTTTAGGACATAGTCATCATCACTAGGGCCTAAATGGAAACGTAGTAACTTGAGAAATAAAAACGCCCTGCATTTGCGGGGCGTTTATTTATTTAAGATCAGACGACAGATTAGAAACCCTTTACAATATTATCGCAGAGGGTTACTATAAATCTATGATTAGATCATTCAAAGACAAAGAAACAGAAAAAGTCTTTAATGGTCGCTTTTCCAAGAAATTGCCGCAATCTATTCAGCGAATAGCTGAGCGAAAGCTCATTATGTTACATCGTTCAGTGCGCTTGAATGATTTACGCGTTCCTCCAGCAAACCGCCTTGAATCTCTACAAGGAGATCGAGCAGAGCAACAAAGTATTCGCATTAACAATCAGTGGCGAATATGTTTTGAATGGCGCGAAGACGGCGTTTATGATGTTGAAATAACAGACTATCATTGAGGTATTGTGATGCGAGAGTATGCCCCAATCCATCCCGGAGAAATATTGCTTGAAGAATTTCTAATTCCAATGGAAATTAGTCAGTATCGTCTTGCCAAGGACATTGGTGTTCCCGCAATGCGGATCAATAAAATTGTGCATGGCGAGCGCGGCATTAGTGCGGATACCGCACTGCGTTTAGCCCGTTACTTTGGCATGAGTGTGGAATTCTGGACAGGTATTCAAACCCATTTTGAAGTTGAAAAAGCCAAGATGGAATTGGCAGATCGATTGGAGAAAGAAGTAAAGGTGTTTGCTGCGTAGCGTTGGTCTTCATTGAGGCGCTCTACGATATGTAGAGCGTTTTTGATTCACAGTAACATGACCTATGAACTTAGCAGACTACCGCGCAAAATATAACCGCGATGATGCAGCCCCAGGCTGGGATGCAATCGATGCAGCGCTGAAGAAACTATATCCAGACCAAGAACCGCGACATTATGGAACACCGATCAAATATATGATTGGCGGCCCTGACCCAATCGATGGATTGAGTATTTATCAAGCGCAAGATGCTGATGGGGCACACTTGCACATTGTGACCTACGGATTTTCTGAGTTGTACTACGCAGAAGAAGCGCTAGGTGAAGAGTTCAGTAAGTTTGGTTTTGAGTTGACGATGCGATTACGACCTCATGGTGAAGATGATAACCCGCCGATGTGGGCAATGAATATGCTACAGAACGTGGCGAAGTACGTGTTCAAGTCTGGCAATTGGTTAGAAGATGGCCACTATATGACCGCAAAAGGACCAATCAAAAGTGGCGCAGATACAAAGCTATTTGGACTCGCGTTTACTGAAGATCCGGAGTTGGGCGCAATCCAAACGGTCCATGGTGAGGTTCAATTCTTACAAGTATTTGGAGTCACCCAAAATGAATTGGATCAAATGGTGGATGTTGATAAAAATGCGCAGCGTGTACTTGCAGCACACAAAGAGAAGAATCCAATGTTAGTGACAGATCTAACCAGAGACGAACTCTAACTAAAACTCCCCAACATCCCCGACCCTCAAATTCTCAATTACCAAAATCCCCGCGCTACAAAACATCATCAGAATCGTACTCAGCGCCAAGGCTTGGCCGTAGTTTTGTACACCCGGTAACCCTAGATATCTAAAAATTGCCACAGGTAACGTCGGAAACTCTGGCCGCGATAAGATACTCGTCGCGCCGAATTCTCCGAGTGAGACAGTAAACGCAAATGCCGCTGCTACTGCTGCCGCGCGACCAATCAAGGGTAAATCTACTTCGCGCCAGACTTGCCATGGCGTTGCGCCTAATACAGTCGCAGCCTGTCGCAGTCGTTCTTGAATCGAGCGCCAAGCGGGGAGCAGGCTGCGCACAACGAAAGGAAAGGCCACCAAGGTGTGTGCCAATGGCAACAGCAACGGTGACGCCCGCAAATTCAGCGGCCAGCGATTGAATGCCACTACAAATCCAAAGCCCAAGGTCACTGCGGAAGTCCCAATCGGGAGCATGATGATGGGATCAAACCAGCGCGCCATGATGCCGCGTTTGGCGAGTAGCCAAGCTGTCGGGATGCCAAGTGTGAGCGAGAGTACGACGGTAATCAACGCATTGCGTAGCGAGATCGCGACCGTTTCAATCGGCGTGACAAAGAAGGCTTGATTGCGAGTGTTGACCCACAGCAGTCGATAGTAATCCAGTGTAAAGCCGGTGCTTGAAACCCCACGGGCTGCGCCAAGCCGATCTCCAAACGAGGTGACCGACCGCGCTGCTAATGCCAGCAGCGGCGCACCTAGAAAGATCACTAAACTACCAATGATGACGGCCGCCAGAACTTTGAGTTGCCAAGTATCCAATTTGCGTTGGGTGACATCTTTAGAGCGGAGCTTGAGCGGTCGACTGACTTTGCTGGACAGGCGGGTATAAAGAATGGTCAACCCCAAAGTTGCGCCAAGTTGTAGCAGTGACAGCAACCCAGCCAGTGGCAAGTTGAAAAAATTCACCGTCTGCCGATAGATTTCAACTTCCAAGGTCGCATACTGCACGCCGCCCAAAATCAACACCACACCAAATGATGTGAAATCGAAGATGAAAATCAGCAACGCCGCAGAGAAAATTGCTGGCGCGAGTAACGGTAGCGTCACTTCACGAAAGACTGTCCAGCGCGTTGCCCCGAGCATCTGCGCCGCTTGGCCTAAACGTGGATCTAGCCTGCGCCAAAAATCCCCAACCAAACGCACCACAATCGTCAAGTTATAAAACACATGCGCAATCAGAATCGCCCACAGCGTATTCAGTAATTCAATCGGCGGCTCGGTTGCGCCAAAGAAATTCATCGCGCCCAGATTGAGCCAGCCGCGCGGTCCCAGCAGAGCATTGAAACCCGTTGCCACGACAATTGTCGGCATCACAAATGGAATCGCAGTCAGCGCCCGCAGCAATGCTTTGCCGCGAAACTCAAACCGTGCCACCAACCAAGCAGCAGGTAAACCAGCAATCAAGGTCAAAACCGTCGAAAGCGCCGCTTGCCAAAGCGTAAAGCGTAAGACGCGCTGTAAATATGAACTTGTTAGTAATTTGTTCAGGGCTTCGCCAATGCCACCATCTTCAAAGCTAACAATGAAGATGCGGGTGAGCGGGTAGAAGTAGAAGAGGCCTAAGAATAAAAGTGGGAGGACCCAGAGGAATGCGTAAGGTGTAATGCGTAATGAGGGTCGGTTCATTGCAGTCTTGAGCATAGCAGAAAAAATACCGCTGGCCTCAGCCTGAGACCAGCGGTTAGCTTACTTAATACGCATTACGCATTAGCGCGCAAGCGCATTATTGCAACATCAACTCTGTCCAAGCTTCAATCCAGCTTTCGCGGTTGGCGGCGATGTCTGCTGGGCTCACGAAAGCAGGCTGTTCTGGAATACTAGCGTATTCAACAAAGGCGTCTGGCAGTTGTGCGTTGACGTTGGCTGGGAAGACGAACATTTGCAATGGGATGTCTTCTTGGAACGCTGGGCTCAACATAAATTCGATGAAGGCTGCGCCCAAGTTTGGTGCAGCGGCGTTTGCCAAGACACCCGCGTATTCGATCTGGCGGAAGCAGGTATCCGGAGCGACCACGGCTGCGGTTGGCGCAACATCGGTTGGTGGGTCTGCGAACAAAACTTCAGCCGGTGGGGATGACGCGTATGACACCACAATTGGATATTCACCGCCGCCACCGATGGTGAAATCACCCCAGTAAGCGCTTTCCCAGTCGTTAGCAATTTTTACACCGTTAGCTTTCAAGGCTGCCCAGTAATCGAGGTACCCATCTTCGCCGTAAGCACCAACGGTTGCCAGCAAGAAGGCCAACCCTGGTGAAGACGACGCTGGATTTTGCACCACGGTCAAGCCTGCATATTCAGGCAGGATTAGGTCATCCAAAGAGCTTGGGATTGCCAATCCGTTGGCATCCAAGTAGCCCAAGTCGACGTTCAAACACACATCTCCATAGTCCACAGGTACGACACGATTGTCAGCATCCAGTTGGAAATCTGCGTTGATCACGCTGGCATCACCGCTGAATTCAACAAAGATTCCTTCGTCTAAGCCACGCGTCAGCAAAGTGTTATCGATGCCGTACAACACGTCGGCAACTGGTGCTTCTTTGTTAAGGATCGCTTGATTGACCATCGTACCCGCATCGCCAGATTCAACGATAGTCACGGTCACGCCATTGGCTTCTTCAAATTGTTCGATGATGCCTTCAGAAATTGCGAATGAATCATGCGTCATCACGCGCAAGGTGTCCGGTTCTTCAACCATTTCTGGTGAAATCGCGCCACCGCAAGCAGCAAGGACAATTGCCGCCATTGTGGCTAAGGTTAGCGTTAGGATTTTTTTCATTTTTGGTTCCTTTTTTGAGAGTTGATAGTTGCCAGTTGAGGTTTACTCAAAGGTTTTGACAAACACTAAGAGTTGAATTCAACTATCAACTTTCAACTATTACGGCGAGTAACCTCCCTTCTTCAAAGGACACACTCACCGTGTTTTTTACAAATTCATTGCTAATGGACCACGTACTGCCCAATGTCAGCGTCACGGTTTCCAACGGCCATTTCACGCCTTGGATGCTAACGTTTGTCACTTCAGCCGAGATCGGAATAAGTGAAATCACGTCACCAATGTTGCTGGTCAGCTTTGTTGTGCCTGCTTTTAGGATGTGCAACCGTTGCCCAGCATCAATCAAGGTGACGTTGAGCGATGCATACTGTGGCTGTAGCGCTAGAAAAACATTCGCTAGAGTCTGATCCCAACGCCCACCGAAAGCGGCAACCAAAGTAACATTGGTGATCTGCTGTTCAACCGCATAATCTAGCGCAAGCTCAAGATCCGTCTGATCTTTTTCGGCTGGGAATTGGATGCGCTCAACCGTGTCTGAAATCTGATCTGGATCAGCCGAGTCCAAGTCTCCAATTAGTACAGTGGGAGTCACGTTAGCCGCATGTAAATGCCGCAAGCCACCATCCACGGCGATGACGATGGCATGCGTATTTGCAAGACCCGCAATCTCTAAATTTGGACTAACTTCGCCATTGACGACTACCAGTCCTGACTTCACGCGTCACTCCTCACTTATCACGCAGGTTTCCGATACAACCATAGTCCGAGACGGCCTTGAAGGCGCGTCTCTACGTTCAAATAAAAACGCCGCTTCCGATGCTCTCGAAAACGGCGAATACGCGTCAATTTGCTATTCTCCCTTCGCCGGCATTATCCGGAGCAGGTTCATTGGGTCGCAGGTTCAATTACCTGCCTCTCAGCCTGGACGACCAGGCTCCCCGTTCTTCTAAGTTGTGTTTGGATTGTAGCGCGTACTAGCTTCGCTGGCAAGAGCCTAATCACGAGGCGTGTTCCTTGAAGGAACACGCCTCGTTGTTAAGATTTGAATTGAATCGTCCCGCGCTTTCCGTTGTGCATCCAACTTGGATCTTCTGCCGTCAATGCTGCTGCCCGTTCTGTTGAAATCCCCGACACAATATCAGATTTCAACGTGCGCAGTGCCACGACTGGCGATGGATAATCCGCGACGATGTCTTGGAATGACACATCTGTCGGCCACGTTCTGTCGCGTAACAAACGCCGATAGTGCAGGTCACCTTTGACAATCGCCAAATCAAAGCCGACGAGGTTTTTACCGAGTTGTTCCGGTAATTCGTCATAGCACTTGTGTGATGTAAAAAATGGATGTGAACGCAAGATCAAACGGCGTTGTTTGAGGTACGTCCGAATGCGTCCTGCCCAAGCCCTTGTTGCTTCGTCTTCAGCGGCGTCATAAATTTCTAGCGCAGTGACAATGTCTTTGATCATGGCATCTGACACATAAAACGGCTCACTCTTGAGCCAGATCATGGCGCTGTGCGCGAGATCGTGCTGAAAAAGATGATCAATGAGGATCATATCCGCCGCGAGGTCAGCGCCACAGTTGTCGCCAATAATCGCAATGCGATTACTGCCTTTGACTTGCAGGTGTTGCCAGACCTTAGCCGTGTCATCAATAAGGAGTAGATCGTCACCAGTCGCATCCGCATGGATGGGCTGTGACATGGAGTGGCTCAGATCAAAGCGATTGCCCCACAGCGCCGCGTGCAGCAACTTGGTAAAGCTCGCTTCAGTCAGCGGCTCATCCGTCAGCGTATTCGCAATAAACGCCTTCGCCGATTCCCACTCTTGTCGCTTCTTTGCAACAAACGGATCAACCCCTTCGCCAACAATGCGCCGAATACGGGCATATAGCCACGATTCATACCAATAAAACGGCGTGTCGATCCAGCGTTGGCCGGCATATTGCGCCGGGTTCCAAGGGTCAGAGACATCGGCTTGGATGGTGCCGTCTAGTGCTTCATCGACCAATGCATTTAGCTCAACAACGATGGCATCGTCAAAGTCATTATCTTCAATGACGTTCGCAATTAATCGTTCAGCACGAACTTCGAGAACTTCTTTTGCGAGGGGTGAGTTGGCGGGGGAGATTTTGGGTGGGAGCATGCGAATTCGTAACGTGTAATGCGTAAGGGTCTAAGTGCTTTCGTTATACAGAGATTATGCGCTTGAACAACACTTAGTGGTGAAGAAATTACGAATTACACCTTACGCATTAGAAACAATCGCCTTCTCAATCCGAACCAACGCCTCTTCCAAAATAGATCTCGGACACGCCAAGTTCAACCGCATAAAGCCGTCACCTTCGTCGCCGAAGATGTGGCCTTCGTCTGGATAGACGCGTGCTTCTTCGATGAAGAGATGATCTAGCGCCTCACGGTCGAGGCCAAGCGCTGAGCAATCGATCCAGACGAGGTAGGTGGCTTGGCATGGGATCACCTTGATCATCGGCAGGCGGTCGCGGATGAAGGTTTCGGTGAGGGTCAGGTTGTCTTTGAGGTAAACGAGGAGTTCGTCTAGCCACGGGCCACCGTGCCGATAGGCTGCTTCAGTTGAGATCACGCCAAACAGATTCACGCGTTCGGCGGCATGTTGCATCACGTAACCTTGATATTGATCGCGCAGCGTGGCGTTTGGAATGATCACGCTGGAGCATTTCAGACCAGCTAAGTTGAAGGTCTTTGACGGTGCGTTGGCAATGATCAGGTTGTCGTGGAATTGGGTCAGTGCCCCAAACGAGACAAAGTCTTCGCCCGGCATAATCAGATCGCTATGAATTTCGTCTGAAAAGATGATCACATCATGCTTCGCGCAGATTTCACCCATGCGAACCAGTTCAGCTTCGCTCCACAAGCGCCCAATCGGGTTATGTGGATGGCTCAGAATAAACATCTTCGCCTTAGGGTCAGCACACTTGGCTTCGAAGTCTTCAAAATCGATGCTGTAGGCGCCGTCTTTATAAATCAGCGTATTGCGCAGGATGCCGCGTTCGTTGCGTTGCGGCCCATACATAAACGGATAGTAGACCGGCGGCTGAATGACGACTTTTTCATCAGCAGCCAGCAAGCCTGCGACTGCAAAAAACAGCGCTGGCACAATGCCCGCATGCGGGCAAATCCACTCTTGCTCACAGTGCCACCCTTGGCGCTCCTGCATCCAGTCACAGATCGCTTCAAAATAGCTATCCGGCGTCATCGTATAACCAAAGATTGGATGCTCCAGCCGTTCTTTGAGCGCATCGATCACCACCTGCGGCGCGGCAAAATCCATATCCGCCACCCACATCGGAATGATCGCGTCATCCCCATGCAAACTCGGGTAAGTGCGCTGCCAGCGGATGAAATTTTCACCCTGTTTGCGGCCATCCCATTTAGCAGAGTCGGTGTATTCGCGGTTGTAGATGGTATCGAATTGGGACATGGGGTAATTCGTAAGGTGTAATGCGTAACAACTTTTGATACGCAGTTTTTAGCAAAAGTCAGTCTATATTTATAGCGAAGGCAGGAAAATTCATTACGAATTACACATTACGCATTCGCAGCGCTAGCTAAGATTCAACTCATCCCGCACATAACTCCCCAACACCCTTACATCCGGTGCCATTTCACGCACTTGGTTGAGCGCATTGACGCTGGCTGGGT
>JAHDIM010000169.1 GCA_020630805.1 Anaerolineales bacterium | reverse complement strand
CTTTCCCCGATAATACCCACATGGAAACTGTAAAAGAACTTATCGATCTGATGACGCTTGAAAAAATCGATGATCGGATCTTTCGTGGCGATAACTACCGCACTCCGTGGCGACGCGTGTTTGGCGGACAAGTGTTGGGACAGGCACTGCACGCGGCCTACCAAACTGTTGCTGAAGATCGGATTGCCCATTCGATGCACGGCTACTTCATCTTAGCGGGCGACATCAATGTGCCCATCATTTATGAAGTCGAAGAGCTGCGCGATGGACGCAGTTTTACAACGCGCCGCGTGACTGCCATTCAAAAAGGGCGCGCCATTTTCAATATGTCTTGTTCTTTCCAGTTGGATCAAGAAGGATATGAGCATCAGGATTTGGCACCTAACGTCTTGCCACCTGACGTGCTCTTGTCTGATATTGAACAGATGCGCCCCTACCAAGAAAGCAATCCGCAGTTGTTTATGCGCGTTGCCGCGATGCACACTGGTGCCATTGAATTCCGCCCCGTTGAACGCCCGTTAGTCGATGGACACAATAGCCGCCCATCACGCCATGTTTGGATGAAAGCAACGGACACTGTTGAGTTGAGCCTGCCCATGCAACACCAACTACTGGCGTATGCATCAGACTATCATCTGTTACACACCGCAACTCTGCCGCATCAAAGCCAAATGCAAACGGAGCCGGTCTTCTTCGCCAGTTTAGATCACGCCATTTGGTTCCATCGGGATTTCAAAATTGATGATTGGTTGCTCTATGCGACTGACTCACCAAGTGCCGGAAATTCCCGTGCCTTCACCCGTGGCTCCATCTTTGACCAACAGGGCCATCTCATTGCATCAGTTGCTCAAGAAGGCCTAATGCGCAAGGTTGATCCTAATTATGGTTCCAAGTAACTCACAGCAAGCGCTAAATGCATTGTCAAATAAGGTCTACATAACCGTGACCTAAGAAACAATGCTTAAAGTACAGCGTTTTGCAGTTTTGGGTTTTTTAAAACTTTCTGAACGCTGTACTAAAATACATCCTATGCAAAAAACACCAAGAATTCTGATTGCCAAACCTGGTCTCGATGGCCATGACCGTGGGGCAAAAGTCATTGCCCGCGCGCTGCGTGATGCAGGCATGGAAGTGATCTACACCGGACTGCGCCAAACGCCAGAAATGATTGTCAATGCAGCACTTCAGGAAGATGTGGATGCCATCGGCCTCAGCATTCTGTCTGGTGCCCATCCTGTCATTCTGCCACGGATTATGGATCTCTTGAAAGAGAACGACATGGAAGATGTGCCTGTCTTCCTGGGCGGCATTATTCCAGACGACGACATCCCTGGCATGCTAGAGCTTGGCGTCGCAGCCGTCTTTGGCCCCGGCACTAGCCTCGAAAACATCACCGATTTCATTTGGAATTCAGTGAAAGAATCGAGCATATAAATAAAGCGCAAAATACAATTTTTGCCGCGGACGAGATAGACGAGGCCGATAGATTTAAGTTTATCGATCTCGTCCCCCTCGTCCGCGGCTAACTTTCCACTATGACACAACAAAAAGACAGCTGGGAAAAAGAACACGTCGAACCAACGCTGAAGCGCTTCCCAGAACGCAAAGACGCCTTTGAAACCTCATCTGGCATTCCGCTGGATCGCCTACACACGCCCGAAAATATCGATACTGACTATGAAGCGAAGCTTGGCTTCCCAGGTCAATATCCGTTTACACGCGGGGTCCAACCAACGATGTATCGGGGGCGTTTTTGGACCATGCGCCAGTATGCAGGGTTTTCAACTGCGAAGGAATCCAACGAACGCTATAAGTTTTTGCTAAGCCAAGGCCAAACGGGGCTTTCTGTCGCGTTTGATCTGCCAACCCAAATTGGCTACGACTCAGATGACCCAATGGCGCTCGGCGAGGTTGGCAAAGTTGGCGTAAGCATTCCAACGCTAGACGACATGGCAATTTTGCTGGATGGCATTCCGCTCGACAAAGTCAGCATTAGTATGACCATCAATGCGCCAGCGTCCGTCTTGTTGGCAATGGTGATTGCGGTTGGCAAACGCCAAGGTGTAGAGCCAAAACAACTGCGAGGCACTATTCAGAACGATATTCTCAAAGAATATATCGCACGCGGGACGTATATCTATCCGCCACGTCCGTCTATGCGCCTGATCACAGACGTGTTTGATTACTGCGCCCGCGAAGTCCCACGCTGGAATACGATCTCGATCTCTGGCTATCACATTCGGGAAGCTGGCAGTACAGCGGCACAAGAGGTTGCCTTCACGCTTGCGAATGGCATTGCCTATGTCCAAGCCGCGATGGATGCTGGACTAGATGTTGATGTCTTTGCGAAGCAACTGAGCTTCTTCTTCAACGCGCATAACAACTTCTTGGAAGAGGTTGCCAAGTTCCGCGCTGCACGGCGCTTGTGGGCCAACATCATGAAGAATCGCTTTGGTGCCAAAGATCCAAAGTCTTGGCGTTTGCGCTTCCATACCCAAACCGCTGGCTCCACCTTGACTGCACAACAGCCTGAAAACAACGTCGTGCGCGTGGCCATCCAAGCAATGGCGGCGGTGCTCGGTGGCACCCAAAGCTTGCACACTAACGGACGCGATGAAGCGATTGCGCTGCCAACGAAAGAAGCCGCGCAGATTGCCCTACGCACTCAGCAGATCATTGCCCATGAAAGTGGCGTTGCCGACACCATTGACCCATTCGCTGGCTCTTATGCAGTTGAATATCTAACCGATCAAGTTGAAGCTAAGGCACTTGAATACATCAAGAACATTGATGAAATGGGTGGCGCATTGTCTGCAATTGAAGCAGGCTATGTGCAAGGCGAAATTCACGAAGCGGCGTATCAATATCAACGCGCGCTTGAAAAAGAACAAGAAATTGTGGTTGGCGTCAATCGCTTTACGGTTGACGAGGAAATCCCAATCGACCGCATGAAGTTGGATCCTTCAATTGAAGCCTCCCAATGTGCCCGTTTGAAAGACATCCGCGAACGCCGTGACAATGACAAAGTCATTGAACTGCGCGGTCAGCTCGCGAAAGCCGCAGGTTCAGATGACAATCTGATGCCGTTATTTGTCGAGTGTCTGGAGAATGATGTGACATTGGGTGAAATCTGTCACACGTTGCGGGACGTTTGGGGAGAATACCGCCCGACGATTTAGTTAGTCCCCAACTGTAGTGACATGGCTAGCCATGTCAGATAGGTATCAAGTTAAGCAATGCTGCTATCCCATCTCTACGCGTCTGTGTCATCCCGCACACGAACGAGCGGCAAGGAAGTAAAAGCTTAGATAGCGTGTGTGGGATCTCATTGCAATAGGTTGCTGTTTTACGACCTTGGTATCAATGAGATCCCTGCCGCTGAGCCAGTCGGGCTACTTTTGTGCAAGTCGTTCGCGTCTGGGATGACATCTGTGCGTTCGTATTGGCTAGCAGAACCGAATTTTTCGACTAGCCAATAACGCCTAGGTGCCACTCCGCGGAGTGGCACCACATAGCTTACATTCCTAAAACTGCGCTTCCTCAGTTGAGCCACTCAACGCCGCCGTTGATGCTTGCCCCGCTGTCACGGTCATCAACACTTTGTCAAAGTAACCTGCCCCCACTTCAGCCTGATGGCGTGTTGCCGTATAGCCGCGGTCTTCTGCGCCAAATTCCTTTTCTTGCAAATCTACATACGCAGTCATGCCGTTAGTCTTGTAATTTTGCGCTAAGTCAAAGGTGTAGTAGTTGACCGTATGCCAGCCAGCCAACGTAATGAACTGGAAGCGATAGCCCATGGCACCGAGTTCGCGTTGGAAACGGGCAATATCAGCGTCATCCAAGTGGCGTTTCCAGTTGAACGATGGTGAGCAGTTATAAGCCAGCATCTTGCCCGGATATTTCGCGTGAATGCCTTCTGCAAAGCGGCGGGCTTCGTCTAAGTCTGGCGTCTTGGTTTCACACCAAATCAAATCTGCATAAGGTGCATACGCCAAACCACGTTGGATGGCAACATCCATGCCATTGCGGACGTAGTAATAGCCCTCAGCGGTGCGTTCACCCGTAATAAATTCACGGTCGCGTGGATCAATATCACTGGTTAGGATGGTTGCATCTAAAGAGTCAGTACGGGCAAACAACAGGGTTGGAACCCCTAGAATATCCGCCGCCAAGCGCGCTGACTTGAGCGTGTTTTCAAACGCTGAGGTTGGCACCAGCACTTTGCCACCCATGTGCCCACATTTCTTTGCAGACGCCAATTGATCTTCGAAGTGAACCCCAGCCGCGCCAGCTTCAATCATTTGTTTCATCAATTCATGCGCATTGAGTGGCCCACCAAAGCCAGCTTCAGCATCGGCCACAATTGGCAGATACCAATCGCGGTCATGGCGCCCGGCGAGGCGTTCAACTTGATCCACCCGCATCAATGCATTGTTGAGACGCTTCACAACAGCCGGAACGCTGTTCGCTGGATATAAGCTTTGGTCAGGATACGTTTGCGATGACAGATTCGCATCGCCTGCGGTTTGCCAACCGCTGAGATAGAGTGCATCTAGGCCTGCTTTTGCCATTTGTGCAGCTTGCGCACCAGTCAAGGCCCCAAACGTATGCACATATGGTTTTTCCTTCAATGTATTCCACAGTCGATTGGCACCATGCTGTGCCAACGTGTGTTCAGGTTGGATAGTGGCCCGCAATGCAATCACGTCTGCGGCTGTGTAGTCGCGCTGCACGCCTGTCCAGCGTGGATTGGTATCCCACTCGTGTTGTAGTTGTGCGGCCACCTGCGGTGCGTTGCCGTTTAGATAAGTCATGCGATGTTCTCCTAAGTTTGATAGTTACAAGTAGTGTTGGGCTGGAATTGTCAGAAATTCTTGAAATGTGCTGCCCAAGGTAAGTTCGTCTAATAGCTGCCCTGCGGTTTGAACGCGCGGCAAGTCAGATAATTTTTCAATTGCGGTGTCGCGGTACTGGATATAGAGTGCGCGGTCAAAGACGGAGCCTGTGTCTAATTCAACATCATGTTGCAACCATTGCCAAAGTTGCACACGGGAAATTTCAGCCGTAGCAACATCTTCCATTAGATTGTTGATGCCAACGGCGCCCTGCCCATTCAACCAAGCAGAGATATAGTGAAGCGACACTTCAATGTTGGTTTGCACACCTTGTTCGGTAATTCGGCCCTCGGGAATATCAATCTCAAGTAGCGGTGCCAAGTCAGACGGGACATCGTCGCGTTGCTTGCCAAGTTGGTTTGGCTGGTCACCTAAAATCCCATCAAAGACCGCCATTACAGGTTGCACCAAATCTGGATGCGCAACCCAAGTACCGTCAGCCCCGGCTTCGGCCTCGCGTGTCTTGTCCGCCACAACTTTAGCCACAGCTGCTTTCGTAATGTCAGGTTCGCGCCGATTCGGAATGAATGCAGCCATGCCCCCAATAGCTTGCGCCCCACGCTTGTGACAGGTTTTGATCATCAATTCGGTGTACGCATGCATGAAATTAGTTTGCATGGTGATCTGCGCCCGATCTGGCAACACAAATTCGGAATGTCCCCGCATCTTCTTGATGATGCTGAAGATGTAATCCCAGCGGCCCGCGTTGAGTGCACAGGAGTGATCGCGCAGTTCATACAAAATCTCTTCCATTTCATGCGCTGCTGCAATGGTTTCAATTAATACAGTCGCTTTGATCGTCCCATTCGGAATACCAAGCCGATCTTCCGCAAAACGGAACACATCTGCCCAGAGCCGGGCTTCTAAGTGGCTTTCAAGCTTTGGCAAATAAAAGTAAGGGCCACTGCCGTTTTCAATCAATTGCTTAGCGTTATGAAAGACATAGAGACCAAAGTCAAACAGTGACGCTGAAATTGGCGTTTCGGTCAGGCGCAGATTGCGTTCTACTAAGTGCCAGCCGCGCGGACGCACCACCAAAGTAGCAATGTCTTCTTTCAACGCATATGACTTGCCCTTCTTTTCATCCACAAAGGCAATTTGACGGCGAACGGCGTCATACAAATTGACTTGTCCGCAAATCATGTTCTGCCACGTAGGGCTACATGAATCTTCGAAGTCCGCCATAAACACTTTCGCTCCCGAGTTCAAGGCATTGATCATCATTTTGCGATCTACTGGGCCTGTTATTTCTACGCGTCGATCCAGCAAAGCCGGTGGCGGTGGTGCCACTTGCCACTCTAAGTTACGGATGTAAGCCGTGTCTGGATTTTGGGTATACAGATTGCCTGCATCTAAAGCTGCTTGGCGCGTCTCGCGAGCATCTAAAAGCTGTTGCCGCCGTTTTTCAAATTTGTCATGAAGCTGACTTAAAAAGCACAACGCTCCAGGAGAGAGAATTTGTACAAGGTGATCTTTGAGAGATGAGTGTGTCGTATCCATAGCTATCTTTGCGAAATGATCTTATTAGCGAATATTCGCTTTACAAGATTATTCTCAAATAGAGATTATTAGTCAATAGTAAAAACTCTCAGGATTCGCCAATAAATGTGGATTTTTCTAGTGCAGTCCGCTGAAAAAAGCACCTGCCAGCCGTTAAGGGAATACACGGCATGACTAACCCTACTCGGCAGAATGTTTTGAAGAGCGACAGCAAACAGATATAAGCTGGTTACAAAATGGTGTCTACACCGCAATATTGCTTGCAATCCCTCCCTAAAAAACGCATACTACAAAGGCAAAACAGCACATTGCATAGTGGTAAAAAACGGTAGAGTCCGTGTGTTGGGATGGTCAGGAGTAAAGAGAGAAGTTATGAGAAATCAAAGGCTGAAACGTGTCGTTATTACCGGAATTGGGCTAGCGTCTGCCATTGGAAATACCGTAGAAGATTTCTGGCTTAACCTGCTTGAGGGGCAATCTGGCATTGACGCCTATCCTGGCGACGGGCGCATTCGTGCGACCCAACTGCCCTATTTGTTTGGAAAGATCAAAAACTTTGACCAAGTCGAAACCACGCCCGCAAAGCTAAAACGCCGCGTTAGTTTTTCCTCACGTTTGGCGCTGTATGCTGCTGAAATGGCCTTGTCTAATGCCGGTCTAGACTCGCCAGAAGACCGAAAAGAAGCCGGTGTCATTGTTGGTAGCTCCAATGGCGGCTTTGCCCATAGCGACCAATTCTTTAAGGGCTATTACCTCGATGGCTTCTCAAGCCCCTTCGTCATTCCTTCTGTGATGAATAACGGTCCCAGCGCCAACATTTCAATCCATTTAGGCCTAAAAGGTCCCAATATGAACATTGATTCGGCCTGTTCAACCTCGGCACACTCCATTGGCGCAGCCTTCAATCTCATTCGATTTGGGAAAATTAGACGGGCAATGACTGGTGGTGCCGATAGTGCCGATTCACCCGGTGTAATTGCCGCCTGGAAATCACTCCGCGCACTTAGTGACCGACACGAAACACCGCAAGAAGCCTGCCGTCCATTCAGTAAAGATCGAGACGGGACAGTGTTAGCCGAAGGAGCCGGGATTTTGATTTTAGAGTCGGAGGAATCGGCTTTAGAGCGTGGTGCGGAGATACTGGCCGAAGTAAAAGGGTATGGCGCTTCTGCTGATGGCTATCACCTAACCAAGCCCACCATCGATGGTCAACAAGGCGCGATGGCGCAAGCCATTCAAGATGCAAGCATTCAAACCGATGAAATCGACTACATCAATGCCCATGCCACGGCAACGCATCTGAATGATAAGGTTGAAAGTGCGGCTATCAAACACGTCTTTGGCGAACGCGCCTACGATGTTCCAGTTGTTGGCATCAAACCGAGTATTGGTCACTCAATTGGGGCTGTCGGCGCATTAGAAATGATTAGCTGTGTGCTGTCTATCCGCGACCAAATTGTGCCGCCGACCATCAATGTTGTGGAACCAGACCCAGAGTGTGACCTTGACTACGTTACAGAGGGCAAGCGCAAGCTCAAGATCAACAACATCATGAGCAATTCCTTCGCCTTTGGCGGGAGTAACGCTGCACTGGTGATTGGGAAATACGCGTAGCGCTTTGCCGAGATCGAAAAGAAGAACTTGAGACACTCTGAATTTTCAGGGGTAGGTTAAAACACAAATGGCTCTCACGTGAGAGCCAATATGCGTCAAGCTAAGAGTTGCACGACCACATTATTTGAAGAATTCGTCATCCTGAGTGCGAACGAGACATACTTGGGTATAAATCTTGATTGCGCGCGAGGGATCGGTCTATGTATTTTCGGAGCTAAATTTCCTGACACATAAAGCCTGATCCTTCACGCGCGGTGTTTTGAACTACTTTATCTCTGCGCAAACGCGTTGCTAAGGAACTAGAAAGTCAATGCTGCTGGCCAGAGAGGGCTGAGCCTG
>JAHDIM010000168.1 GCA_020630805.1 Anaerolineales bacterium | reverse complement strand
CGTAAAGGTCAGCACCCATACCAGCAACATCACCAACGTTGTCACCAACGTTATCTGCAATGGTTGCTGGGTTGCGTGGATCATCTTCTGGAATACCAGCTTCAACTTTACCGACTAAGTCAGCGCCAACGTCAGCAGCTTTGGTGTAAATACCACCGCCAACACGGGCAAACAAGGCTTGGGTAGAAGCACCAAATGCGCCACCAAGCAAGATCGCCATAATTTCAGTCAAGTCTAAGCTGCGGTCGATGATCCCTAAGATCAGGAACACAACTGAAACATTGATCAAAGCGAAACCCACAACGGACAAGCCCATTACAGCACCAGCGCGGAATGCAACTTGAAGGCCATCGTTCAGGCTTTTGCGTGCAGCAGCAGCTGTCCGTGCGCTAGCGTTTGTTGCGGTGCGCATACCAATGTAGCCAGTCAGAGTACTGAAGACACCACCAACCAAGAATACAAATGGAACGTAAATGCTTTGCAGGCCCATCAGTGCTAGAACAAGGAAGACCACAAACAATGCTACGAAAGCGATCCCGACAATGCGGTATTGGCTGCTGAGGTAAGCCATGGCTCCCTCACGAACAGCCTGCGCAATCTCTTTCATCAAGTCAGTCCCTTCATCGTTCGACATTACTGAACGGTAGAATAGGAATGCTGAGATGAGAGCCACTGCGGCTCCAACGGGTGCCAGCCACCATAAGGCTGGGAGGTTGCTCATCATAAAACTAATCCTCTTTCTCTTTTTAGAAATATTTTTTACGTGAAGCGCGTCAAAAATACGCATTCACAATGCTTTAATGTCAAGACGGGCGGAATTGTAGTGGTCGGGTTGGCTTGTGTCAACGTTTTTTGAGATTAGTAACCCAGCACCTGAAATTGCCATTCTCTGACGGAAATTAGCCTAGTTGAGCCTAAATTGACCCTAATATCTGCAAATACTCTGACAAAGACCTTTGGTAGCCGTAAAGCTGTTGATGGAGTTTCATTTTCTTTGAAACGTGGAGAGGTCGTGGGCTTACTTGGCCCCAATGGAGCCGGCAAAACGACTGTGATGCGCATTTTAGCTGCATTGACATCCGCAGAAAGTGGCGAAGTTACAGTCGCAACCGAATTACTGAACGACAATCAACAGTATCAGCACCAAATTGGATATCTGCCCGAAACGGTGCCCTTATATGAAGATCTTTCCGTTTACCAATACCTAGCTTATTTTGCGCGGCTATATTCTTTGCCTAACCCCCAAGCGAAAATCGAAGAGGCGCTGACGGATGTGGATCTGCTTTCACGTAAGGAGTCGTTGGTTAGTAATCTGTCAAAGGGAATGCGTCAACGCTTGGGCTTAGCGCGTGCTATCTTGCCAGACCCAGCTATTCTGCTATTAGATGAACCAACGATTGGGCTTGATCCCGCACAAGTGGTTGATATTCGAAATCTTATTAGACGTTTAGGGGAAAACAAAGCGGTGTTGTTTTCGACGCATATTTTGGCTGAGGCGCAGCAAACTTGTGATCGGTTGATTATTTTGCGTGAAGGTCAGGTTGTCGCAGATGGGCCGGTCCCTGAATTGGCAAAGCAGCTTGAGGTTAACCCAATCGTTACTGTTGAAGTGTCAGTAATAGATGGTTTCATGTCTTTTGCTAAGACCCAACCTTGGTGTGAGCAGATTGATCAAACAGAAGACAACACGTTCAAAATCCAGCTTTTTTCTGATGTCGCACCGAGCACGGTATTAGATACGATTGTGAAAAATGGATTTGCTGTCAATCAATTTGCTTTAGAACAAACTGACTTAGAAGACATTTATTTAGATCTGTTGACTGCATGATTATTTTGTCAATCGCTTGGCGTGAGTTTCGCCAGTTCTTTACATCATGGAGTGGCTATGTGCTTATTTTGCTCTATCACGGGGTGCTCGGACTCATTTTAGTATCTGCGGTGCAGCCCGGTCAGCCTTTGGAACCTAGAGTTATCAATAGCGGCTACTTGACGTTGGCCTTGTTCACTTCACCATTCATGACCATGCGTACTATCGCTGGCGAGCGTCAGAAAGGGACGCTGGATCTTTTACAACTGGCACCGGTATCGGCCTATCAAATTGTCATTGGAAAGTGGCTTGGCGTGTTGATGCTTACCATAACAATCGTTCTCTCTGGCCTGTGGTTGACTACAGGTCTTCGTTTTTTTGGTGAGATAGATGTCAATATCGCGTTGGTAACAGCATTCGGCATGCTTTTAGTCTTTTGTGCAGCCTTGGCAATCGGTGTATTTGCCTCTAGCTTGGCGAAAACTTTGTTAGGCTCCATTGGGATTGCGAGTATCTTCACTCTGTTGCTTTGGCTCTTTGGTTTAGTCGCCACAACAATAGAAGCCGGCCTTGTTGTGCTTTCACAACAAGTGCTTACAGTGGTGCGCTATTTTGATCTGAGTAGTCACTTTCGGGAAAGCTTTGCACAAGGCGTGATTGACACAAGTGATATTACCTATTTTCTGTCTGTAACGGTACTGTTTTTGGCATTGGCAACATTCAGACTACAGCTTTCAAAGTAACTAGATGCCAATTCGAGTATTTCGCCTTGCGCTGCTCCTAATCATTTTGGTAGCGGTAAACATTGTTGCGTTCCATCCACGTTATCGCATCCGTTGGGATGCAACTGACGCGCGATTGAATTCGCTATCTCCTGAGTCAATTGAAATTGCGGAAAGCTTACCAGCCAGTATTTCAGCAGTTGGTTTTTATACCAATGCCAGTAGTGGGCGAAGAGCACGCGCTATTGACCTGTTACAGCAGTATCGGTTGGCAAGTAACGGTACGTTTTCCTACGAACTGTACAATCCAGATGTGTCGCCGCAAATTGCACGCGACTTTGGGGTGACAGAAGATGCGACCTTGCTAATCATTCATGGTGAGACACAGGTGAGGGTGCGTCTACTAACGGAAGCAGAATTGACCAATGCAATTTTCAACGCACTGAATCCTCGTCAGCGTCGGGTTGTTTTTCTTACGGGGCATGGAGAACGCAACCTCACGGATGGCACTGAGATTGGATTATCGATTCTGAACTCGCGCCTAACGCAGCGCGGCATTCTGACACAGCAGTTAAATTTACTAACAGGCGAAATTCCAAATGAAACCGATTTGGTCGTGATTGCAGGAAATCAAAGTGATTTTGGCTCCGCCGAGATTGACAAAATCGATCAATTTTTGTCGAAAGGAGGGCGCATGTTGCACCTCACGGATGCTCCTGAGGCAGAACAACAGTGGATTTGGAACGCCTATCTAGCTGATGAGTGGGGCGTTCTGCTCCAAGACGACCTTGTTTCTGACTTTACTTATTCCGTTTTGGGAAGCCCCGTGAACCCTCTAATATGGAGCTATTTCCCGCATCCAATTTCTGAAAACTTGCTAGATCTTTCCATTTTCTTGCGTTCCGCACGCTCCATTGAGGTCAGTCAACAACGTTTGGTGGATACAACGGTTCTCGCAGAAACGAGCAATGCTGCAGTTTCGATTGCTACCAATGGTGCAACGCGTGAGACAGAAGCACTTTCAGGGTTAGGTATTGTTGCGCTTTCAGAACACACGTCAAACGGTGGGGCGCTCATTGCAATTGGGGATTCAGACTTCGTCTCAAATGCTGTCTTACAACAATTTCCAAACAACGCGCTGTTATTTGAAAACACAGCAAACTGGTTGATGGGTGACGTTGAAGCCATTCAACTCACACCCAAGGATTCAATCACGTTGACACATGAAATTGTCACGCCTCAAGATCAAGTTGAATTTATCGCAATTTTGCTTGGCTTGCCTGTGCTGTTGATTATTGGGATCGCACTGGCAGTGCGGGCTAGCCGGAAAGCAAGAGCTTGAGCATGCGCAGATTAGATTGGCTGCTAATGAGCATCGCTATAGCGATGTCAATTTGGGCTGTTATGGTTTTGCGGGATGATCCGGATGTCATTGATGTGCCAGTTACAGAGACCACTGCTTATTTATCAGCAGAATCAAAAGCAGCCGTAGATCGAATTGTGATTATTTTTGACGAAGACGAACGCTATGAGTTTCTAAGAACTGAGACAGGCACATGGTCAGCTGATGGTGTGACGGAGGAAAGTGAGGCGCAGTCCATCAATATAACAATGGGACAACTGCTAGATGCACAAGTCATAGAACTGGTTTCTGTAGATGCAACTCTAGATCTATTGGGCTTAGAACAACCTCAGTTGGTTATCCAGTTTTTCAATCGTTCAAATTTTGTCCAAGTTGCGGAATTGAACATTGGGTATGAAACTGAAACGGCAACAGGGTACTATACGCTTGATTCAACAACACAGTCAGTATCCATTGTGCGGCTGCCGGACTTGGCTTTAGTACTTCAACGCTGATCTTCCAAATTTCAGGACCCAATAGTTGGAAAATAAACATAGAATCAGGTATAGTCAGGGCCGTTTTAACTTACAACTAATTAGAATCTAACGAGTTTGAGTGATACACTGGAGTTAACGCTGATTCCGGTTGCATCGACTCAGCTTTATGTTGTTTACTTAGTGAAGTGTCATTGGTGATTTGTCGTAACAACTTCGGCCTTCCAATAACACTGTGCTGATATATGGCAAGTAAAAAATCCACAAAAAAAACACAATCAAATACCGCTAAAGATCAATTGGTAGCTCAAGTGGTAACGCCGACCGCAGATGCGATGTCGCCTGCAGATATTGACAAAGATATCGAGGCCGAAATTCAACAAGGCATTCTGTCATCGGACGAAAACCCGCGCATTGAACAATTGATCGAACTTGGGAAGCAACAAGGTGCTGTTACGTATGATGACATCTTGAAAGTGTTCCCAGAAGCTGAACAAGACATTCAGCAGCTAGACGAAGCCAATGCGGCTTTGCTTGAGGCTGGGATCGATGTCGTTGACAAGCTTGCGCAAGAACTAGATGACGAAGACGAACTGGAAGATGTAAAGCCAGGCCGTCGTTCGCGTCGTAAATCATCCAGCAGTGCGCTAGGAGGCAATCAGCTTCCTAATGTAGATGTTGATGACACCATTGGTCTTTACCTAAAAGAAATTGGTAAGGTTCCGCTCTTGACCGCCGAAGAAGAAGTTTGGCTGGCTAAGCGCATGGAAAAAATGGTGCAAGCGCAAGAAGCCCTCGATGAAGGGGGGCGGATTGCGCCGTCCGATCGACGCCAGCTTACCGCTGACATTGACGATGGTATGGATGCGCGTGAACACTTGGTAACTGCGAATTCACGCCTGGTCATTAGTGTTGCGAAGAAATACATTGGGCGCGGTGTGCCATTCTTGGATCTTATTCAAGAAGGTAACATTGGTCTTTTGCGCGCAGCGAAGAAGTTTGATTACCACCGTGGTCACAAATTTAGTACGTATGCAACTTGGTGGATTCGCCAAGCTGTCACGCGTGCGATTGCTGACCAAGGTCGGACCATTCGTGTACCAGTGCACATGGGTGATCAAATCAATAAGTTGTTGCGTGTTTCTCACTCACTTACGCAAAAATTGGGCCGGGACCCAACAACCGAAGAAATTGCGGCCGAGTTGGAAGTTACGCCAAAGAAAGTCGAAGACATGATTCAAATTGCACGTCGTCCGCTTTCTCTGGAAATGCCAACTGATGACGAGGAAGATTCAACGTTGGGTGACTTCATTGAAGATGAAGACAGCCCCGCTCCAGCAGAACAAGCAACGAAGAACTTGTTGCGAGAACAACTGCAAGAAGTGTTGTCTGAATTGCCTCCACGGGAAGTTCGCATTCTGCAATTGCGCTATGGCTTGTTAGATGGTGAAAGTTACACACTTGAAGAAGTCGGCAAGAAGATGGGTGTGACACGTGAGCGTGTTCGCCAGATCGAAGCGCAAGCATTGAGCCGACTGCGCCATCCAACGCATCGCAAGAAGCTACAAGACTATCTCAAAGCGATTTAGTCTTCAGAAACAATCGTAGTGATCTGGTTTGCCATATCACTACGATTGTTTCTTTTGCGGCACCTAGGGTAGGGTGCCTTTTGTCATTCCCTTTCGTATCGTTCTAACGACATAAATGATCCTAGTTACCGGCGCGACCGGTTTTGTGGGGCGTCAACTCATTCCACGTTTGGTAGAAAACGGGGAAGATGTTCGGGCGCTCATTCGACCTTCGCAAAAAGAACCGAATTTGCCGCGCGGCCTGCCGCTGCAGGTAGCTGTTTCTGGTTTGGTCGGATTTCGCGAAATTCGGGCTGCGCTTGTTGGCGTGGATACAGTCGTGCATCTTGCCAGCGCAGAAAAGACTGGTGATCCGAAAGCGCTGAAGGAAGTCGACTACGAAGGAACCCGGCGTTTGCTAGAAGCTTCAGAAGAAGTCGGGATCAAGCGCTTCGTGTACATTTCGCATCTGGGTGCAAATAGCGCATCTGCGTTTCCTTTGTATCGCGTCAAAGGTCGCATCGAGGAAATGATCCTACAGAGCAGGGTGCCGTACACGATTGTCAAAACAAGTTTGCTGCACGGGCCGGAAGACCGGTTTACGACTCTGTTGTCTGCGTTGGCGCATGTGTCTCCAGGGGTTTTCTTTCTGCCAGGCGATGGTCAGATTCGACTGCAACCGTTATGGGTTGATGATCTGGTGACCTGCATCGAATGGAGTTTGGACGACCCAGGCCTGGTCCGCCAAGTCGTATCGGTTGGTGGTCCTGAATTTCTCAGTCTGCAAAATATCGCTGAGCTTGTGATGTCGCAATCTGGGCGGCGTCGGCGCATTGTGCCAATGCCAGTACCGTACGTGCGGTTTTTGACCCGCATGTTTCGTCGTCGATATAAAAACACAGCTCTGTCTTCACTTTGGTTAGATCACTTTGCAGTGAACCGGGCCTGTGAATTGCACAGTGTTATGCGTTACTTTGGGCTGCGTCCAGCACGTTTAGAGCAAAGCCTGCAACTTCCAGAGAAGGTTGGGCTGTTTCGAAACTGGCGCTATTTGTCACAAGGCACTTCAATTGTTGACTAAAATAGCGTTTGATTTTCGTCAGACAGTTTGATAAACTTATAAATTGCGCGTGCCCGCGTCGATTCGGCACGTATTTTTGGTTAAGGTGTAAGCCAATACACCTTGAAAAACACCAATTCCAAGGAGAATTCAATACATGACATCAGCCAAGGGTATCAAGTCGTATGCACGTTCGACCACAAACTTTAGCCTTCCCACGCTGATTCAAATTCAACTCGAATCGTTTGAATGGTTCAAGACCGAAGGTCTTTATGAATTGTTTAATGAGATTTCGCCAATTACTTCTTTTAACGAAGGGATGAGCTTGTACTTCCCTGGTCGTTCAGAAGAAGCAAAGGAATGGGATCTCAGCTACTGGTTCGAAGACCCCAAATACGGTGTAGACGAATGTCTAGATCGTGATTTGACTTATGCTGCACCGCTGTATTCAAAAGTGCTGCTGACAGGTGACGACGTTCCAGAACCGATCGTTTCTGAAATTTTCCTTGGTGATTTCCCAATCATGACGCCAAAGGGGACTTTTATTGTCAACGGGACGGAACGGGTTGTTGTATCTCAGCTCATTCGTTCACCAGGCGTCTACTTTGAAGCTGAAGAAGACCGCACCTCAGGCCGGATGCAAGCTGCTGCTAAGTTGATTCCGGACCGTGGCGCTTGGATGGAATTTGAAACTCGGAAGAACGATCACATTGCTGTGAAGTTCAATCGCAAACGTACAGTGCCAGTCACGATCTTGCTGCGGGCGCTTGCTGCTGTGTCAGATGGCCTAGAAGAAAGCCCAATTGTTGAGGGGACTGACGAAGAAATTTTGTCACTCTTCACTGAAGTGGATACAGATGTTGATCGTCAGTATATTGTGTCTTCAATGCGTCAAGAACCTGTCTGGGAACTTGGCAAGCGCACGATTGCAGAAGAAGCATTGATTGAATTCTACAAACGCATGCGCCCTGGTGACCCTGCAACCTTGGATAATGCGCGCGAATACATGCAACAACAGTTGTTCGACCAACGTCGCTATGACTTAGAACGTGTCGGGCGCTATAAGCTGAACCAAAAGCTAGATCTGATGGAAACCGTGCCATTGACGCACCGCACCGTCAGTAAATATGACATCATCGCTCTGATTAACCGGATGATCAACATCAATAATGCGGTTGAGCAACGTGATGATATTGACCACTTGGGAAATCGCCGCGTAAAAACCGTTGGTGAATTGATCCAAAACAAACTGCGAGTTGGGTTGCGCCGGACTGAACGTGTCATCCGTGAGCGCATGTCAATTCGTGATCAAGAAAATATTTCTCCAGTAAGTTTGATCAACATCCGCCCGATTGTGGCAGCTGTTCGTGAATTCTTTGGCTCAAGCCA
>JAHDIM010000167.1:1648-8422 GCA_020630805.1 Anaerolineales bacterium | reverse complement strand
ACACTCTTCCCCCCAATGGTCGGAGCTTCTTTTTGCTTGGTAATAATCGGGTTCGACTGTGTTTCGAGCTGAATAGTCGTGCCAATCAGACGCGGATGGGCGTAGCGCCAGATCACAGCAATGGAGGCCATCACTGGGACGACAATAATCGCGCCGAGAATGCCGGCTGTTGCCAGTGCCCCAAACACGCCAATAATCACAATCGCAGGATGCAAGTTCAGCGTATAGCCCAGAATTTGCGGTCGCAGCCAGATGTTCTCCACGTTTTGCAGAATGATGATGATGACCATCACAATCCCTGCAAAGGCGAGGTTAGACACTGGCAACACGCTAGATCCAGTGACCAATGCCAAAATTGTCGCCACACCTCCAACTACGGTCGGGCCGAGGGACGGCACCAAGTCCAGCACGCCTGCCACAATCCCTAAAATGAGCGCACCAGGCAACCCAATTAATGCGGCTATCACGCCAATGAGAATTCCCATCAGAATAGCGAGAACCGTCTGCCCAAGCAGAAAACGCCCCCAAATCAGATCGATCCGATCAATGAGGTCGGCGACATCGTCTTGTGCGGTGTCTGGGAATAAATCGATCATCCACAACCGCAGTTTTTCACTATCACGCAGCAAGTAAAACGTCGCAATGAGCGCAATCAGCGCCCAAACCAAATTGGCACTAATCCCCGAAATAATGTTGATGAGGTCAAACGTGCTGTTGGCAGCGAGTTGTAACGCCTGTTGGCTAAACGACTCGGCATTGAACGGAATCTCAATGGCATAGCCTAAGATTGTAAATTCCGTTTGCGCAAATTGACGCGCTTGCTCCGGCAGCCCTTGCGCATACACTCTGAGCGCTTCACCTTGGCGGCGCAAGCTTGGCAGCAGCATGGCGGGCACAGCAAACAACAGCAACAATGTCAGGCTGTAGACAATCCCGACTGCCAAATTACGCGAGATCGGAAAAATGCGGCGCAGGACAGACACCACTGGGTTGAGCAAATAGGCGAGCAAGACCGCGACGAGTAAAGCCGCAAACAACGGGCGTGCGGCCAGCACAATCCAGAGGACGGTTGCTAGACCAAGCAGGACAATAATGTAGCGCGCCGGACGCGGCCAAAGGAGTGGAATTTCTTTAGTTGTCGTCATAGTTTGGGTGGGAGTTGAATACAGCAGTAAATAAGTAATTTATAAAGGGAAAGCTATTATGTAAAAACCAGAAAATTCTCAAAAATAAAATTGACGTTAGATCTGGTTTTTACTGAAGGTTTCGCATGCAGTTGTCGCATTTATTGCTAAATTCTTGTTGCGAAACACTTAAGTTGTATCGCGCTGCGCTAAAAAGGCCAAATCATTGGAATAGCAAGAATCGCGATGGCAAACACAATTATATTTAACCAAATTCCGGCGCGAAAATAATCGGTGAATTTATATCCACCAGCGCTCATGACTAACACGTTGACCTGATGGGCAATTGGTGTCAAGAACGATGTAGACGCGGCCATAATTGTGCCCATTGCAAATGGATGTGGACTGACATTCAACTTGAAAGCTAGGTCAATTGCCAAGGGCACAATGAGAACTGTCGCGGCTGTATTGGAGATGACGTTTGTCAACACAGCCGTGATGACAAACAGAAGTGCCAACATGGCATGTGGCGTTGGGGTCCCAATCCATTGTAGGAGTTGTTCTGTTAGCACTCTGGCCGTTCCGGTTGTTTCTAACGCAGCCCCAATTGGCAAAAAGGCCCCAATGAGCACCACAATTGGCCAGTCAATGGATTCATAAATTCGCTGTGGTTGTACGCATTTACAAATGACCATGGCAACCGCGCCAAGCGACATGCCAACCGCAGCGGGAAAGAGTCCGCTAACAATGGTCAACAGTGTCACTCCTAAAATGAGGATCGTTAGTCGGCGGTGGGTGACAATGGGCAGCGCTTGGCTTTCCAACACAATAAACTCACGATTGTTGCGAAACTGTTCCAAATTACTCTCTGGGCCGTCTAGCAATAATGTATCGCCGGCAGCTAATAATACGTCCCGAATGCGAGTGAGTTGCAATAAATTGGCGTGCCGAATGGCCACCACAGACACGCCATATTTCTCCCGAAATGCAACGTCCTTTAGTGAACTTCCCGTCAGCGCAGTGCGCGCCTTAAGCACCACTTGCATGAGGCTATACCCTTCTAGGGTAATGCCTTGCTTAGACGCGTGCCGCAGGCCATGAGAGACTAACCCGAGCGTTTCCGCTTTGGAAAGGCTCTCATCTGAGCCTTCCACCAACACGACATCATCTGCCTTGAGTACGAAATCCCCTTGAATAGATGCGGCGCCTAATCGGTCTACCTGCAAGATACTTAACCCATGTTTAGCAGACAAGTCTAACGCATGGAGCGGAACATCAATTAGCGGGCTACTTGCACTGACGTGAAACTCGCCGATGAACTCAGTCGCTTCGAAGTCTTCGACAATGTCACCAGCCGCAACGCGCACAGGCACAAAGCGCGCGCCCACAAGTCCCATGAATACCACGCCGCCCACTAAGATGAGCACCCCGGTGGGCAAAAAATCTAGCATCTCAAACGGAGCCAATCCGCTTTCTGCGAGTAACGCAGACCCCAGCAAATTTGGAGGCGTGCCAATGAGAGTCAGATTCCCCCCAATGAGGCTGGCAAAGGCCAAGGGCATTAGAAATTTCGATGGAGACTGCTTCAACATGCGGGCGCCGGTGACAACTGCGGGCATCATGATGGCAACTGCGCCAATGTTATTCATTACGGCTGACATGAGGGCAACGGTCACCATGAGCAGAATAAGAAAGCGCTGCGCAGACGCGTTGGAGGCAGTGACCATCCAGCGTCCAAGAGTGACAGCAATGCCGCTATCCACAACGGCTTGGCTAATGACAAACACTGCGGCTACGGTAATGACGGCGGGACTAGCAAAACCAGCGAAGGCGTCTGAGGCGGGAATGACTCCGGTGACGGTCAAAGCTAACAACGCTGACACAGAAATGATGTCTATCCCAACGCGGTCAGACGCAAACGCAACAATGCTAAGACCTAAAACACTGAGAAGTAACCAACTTTCAATCGTCATAATGCTACAACCTAAACAGGCTGTCCAATAATGACAGCCTGTTTTTAGGAAGAAAAGTGTGGGAACACTATGTACTGTTATTTTGACGCGTCTTTACGGTGTGTGTATCAACCAGTTGTCATTTCTTTTTATGACATTGACTTGTTGCTTAGTCAAACTCTATGACACGACACTAATGGATGTGCTGATTGGTACTGGTCAGATGACACCCAACGTCCAGGCTAAGCCAACAAACGCAATGGTCATGTAACTGTAGAGCATTAGCTTGAGCACCACGCCATTTACCTCGGTTTCCGGCTAATGTTGAAATAACGCACCACAAGCTCTCCGACATACCAAACGGCCAAGAATGCCGAAGCAATAAGAATAAGGCGACTATCAATCATGTTGACCTCCTGAGAAAAGCTAATTGTTTTTGTCTATACAGAGCATAGCAATTCGCTTCGGAGGGCAACTATGAAATTTGTCATTAGTCCTACCTCAGTATGTCATATTTATTTGTGACACAGGTGTATTATGTGAGATGTGTAAATGCAGTACAGTGTTGGGAACAGTGAAACCAAGTTCACTGCCATTTGAGGAGTTATGACACAAATTCGGATCTTGTTAGTCGATGATCATCAGTTGTGGCGAGTAGGTCTTCGGGCGTTAATTGAACGAAACCGTGAGTTTGCCATTTCCGCTGAAGCAAGTTCGGCAGAAGAAGCACTGGCGCAGGCCAAAATTGTGCAACCAGATGTCATCTTGTTAGATGTGAACCTACCCGAACGCGATGGGATTTCAATCTGTAAAGACCTGCTCGTGCAAAATCCGTTTCATCGCATTTTGATGTTGACCGGTAGCGCCGATAAGAATTTCGTCATCGATGCCATTATTGCCGGTGCAAAGGGCTACATTCTTAAGGACGCAGATCCTAAAGAACTGCTGGCCGCTGTCAAAAGTGTTTATGCCGATGGCAGCTACATTGACCCACTACTGACGCCCTTGCTGTTTGAACAAATTCGGCAGCGCATTATGCCATCCTTGTTTGACGACTTAACTAAGTCAGAAAAACAGGTGTTGGAATGTATGACACAGGGGCAAACCAACAAAGACATTGCCCAGACGCTTGGGCTCAGCAGCGGCACAGTCCGTAACTACGTTAGCGCCATCTTCAAAAAGCTCGGCGTTAATAATCGGATAGATGCGTCCAAACTCGCCATTCGGGAGCGGTTTACGGTGACGCACCGTTGACCTAATTGTCACATCATTCTCGTGACAGGGGACACCTAAATCGGTTACAAAACACGCCGATTTCGGTGCGTCTAATCGCTAAACTATTGTTACAAATTACTTCTTCTCTTCCTTCTCCCTGGCGTTGCCCCGCATTTGCGGGGCATTTTTTGTCTAACGCCCAGTTGTCACAAAAGCCTGATGACACTGTCCATCATGTAAGTGACAGTTAGGACGCAGTAGATGCAATTGAGGTTTTGTATAAAAAAGGTATGACTACATCTATTGCCAACACAAGTTTTCTAATTGTAGAAGACAACCCCTATGACTTGCACGCACTGCACCGCAGTCTCAGCAAAACGTTTAGTGACTGGACCGTTTACGGCGCAAGTTCACTGCACCATTTAGAAAACGTTATTTCCCAGACGCACCCTACCATTGGCATTGTGGACTACCATTTGCCAGACGCAACGGGCATTGAAGTGATTGAGACACTCAAGCAAACGGTCGGCAACATCCCGTTGATTATGGTCACTGGCGGCATAGACGCCACAGAGGCCGCGCAGGCCCTAAAGCTTGGCGCCACAGACTACGTAGAAAAAGATGACAAGGGCCAGTATTTGCAGAAGATTACGCAAAGCGTCAAAGACATTTTGGAACAGCCGCAATATGTGCAGTTGGAAACGGCGCAATATCGGCAGTTGATGTATTCCAATGCGTTATTGACCCAGCGCAGCCAGCCGCACCAGATGGCGCAAAAGGCCCGCAATATTCTCCAAACAACTTGTAAACACTACCCACAACATATGGGGGGCGTTCTCTATAAATTGCTTCCTGGGGGCGGGCGACGCATGTTGGCGTCTTACAGCGTGGGGGATTTGACGAACACATACAACTTAGAGACGTATAAGCTCGACCTGCGCATTGATGATCATCTAGCGGCGCAGCTCATCTTATTCAAGCACCCGCAAGCAGACCAGTTGAGCTTGCCGGTAAAAGATGTCCTGCATCGTGAGCTCACCAGCTTGTTGCGCCAAGAAAAAAGCATCAATCGGTTACGCGAAAAAGCTAGTCATGACGCATTAACTGGGGCGCTCAATCGGCACATGCTAATGCCGAACATCAATAAAGAGCTCGCGCGAATGCAACGCACCAAGCTCCCGCTTAGCGTGCTCATGCTGGATCTTGACCACTTCAAAACAGTCAACGACCAACATGGGCATCTGTCTGGGGACAATGTGCTGCGCCAATTTGCAGACCTTGTGCGCCTTAACTTGCGCCTTACGGATACGTTTATCCGCTATGGTGGTGAAGAATTCATTGTCTTACTGCCAGAAACAGAAGGGACGCTGGCCGCCCGCATTGCAGAACGCATTCGGTTGGCTGTAAGTGCTCATACGTTCTTTAGCCCAGAAAACACTCCCATTTCAGTCACGGTCAGTATTGGCTATACCACCGCTTCTGATGGCAAAGACAACCCAATGCAGCTGATTAGTGCCGCAGATACCGGGCTATATGAAGCAAAAGAAAACGGGCGCAACCAAGTCAAACTGGGCACTTGGAAGTTGTAACAGATATTCGTGACAAGCTTTATGGCAGAGGCGAGTAAAATTTTGGCAAGGAGCCAACGTTTACCGCGAACCCATGAATTTGTACGAAAACATTGTAGAAGCTCAGACAGATCTCATCTGTCGGTTTCTGCCAAATGGCACATTAACATACGTCAACCCGGCCTATTGCAACTACTTCAATAAGTTGCGGGAGGAGTTAGTCGGGCATAGCTTCATGCCGCTAATTCCACCGGAAGACCAAGAAGTATTGAATGCAAGTCTGGCAAAGATCTCACCAGACAACCCGACGGAAACGGTTCGGCATCGCGTCATTTTGGCGGATGGCTCCATTCGTTGGCAAGAGTGGACCGACACCTTTATCTATGACGAACATGGCAACTTCATTGAAGGACAGGCCGTAGGGCGTGACATTACCGAACAAAAAGAACTAGAGCTGGCGCTAACCAAGTCCAGTCAGACGCTAGGTGCCTTCTTTGATCTAGCGCCAGTGTTGATGACTATTCAAAATTTTGATGGTAGCGTCATTCGCATCAATCAGGCTGTGGAAGAACTCCTTGGCTATACCGTCCAAGAGCTCACACACTCAGAACAACTCGGTGACTTTGTGCGCCCAGAAGACCACGCCTTTCGCGATGCCATGTTTAATGCCATGCTATCTAGTCCTGGCGTTTACAACTTTGAACTCATCCATCTGACAAAAGACAACGTTCCAAAACTCATTAGCTGGCGCTGTACTGCGGAAGCAGACCAACGTCGCATATACTCAGTTGGCCGTGACATTACGGAAGAGAAAAAGACCGAGCAAGAGCTAGCAGACACGACCCATATGCTGTCTGCATTTTATGACGACGCCCCAGTCATGATGTCCATTGTCACCTTTGAGGGCGAGACTCT
>JAHDIM010000167.1:0-1548 GCA_020630805.1 Anaerolineales bacterium | reverse complement strand
GCCCAGTTCCGGAATGTTGTCACGGCAATGCCCGGTGGCATTGTGTATGCAAATACCAAGCGGGAAATTACGTTAGTCAACCCAAGCTTCACACGCATGTTTGGATACACCCCGGAAGAAGTTCAAGGGTTCCAAACGAAAATACTATATGCCGACCCGAAAGGCTTTGTTAAAAGCGGCTCTGAGCGTTTCAACCCTGATGCCGAAATTAATTACGACCCAATTCCCACGACCTTTAAGCGCAAAAATGGTGAGACGTTTCTAGGAGAAACCGTTGGTGTGCGCATCAATGATGATAACGGCAATCTGATTGGCTACTTAGGCATTATTCGGGACATTACCAATCGGGTGCGGATGGAGAAAGAGCTAAAAGAGCTGAATGAAAATCTTGAGCACCGCGTTGAACAACGCACCCAAGAAATTCGTGATCTGGTTCATAAAATCACGCATGATTTCCGCGCACCGATTCGGGCAATCAATAATTACTCGATTTTCATTGAAGAAGACTATGGTGAGCGTTTAGATGAGACTGGTATTTCATATCTGGACGCCATTCGTGAAAATACGACTTATGTTAGTCAACTAGTTCAAGACTTGCTTGACTACTACAAAATTCGCTACAATCAAGGATATTCCTTTGGACCGCTAAACTTAGGACAGCAAATTCATGCGATCGCCTCGCGCTCAGAAGCCGCTGGTCGCGGGAACATTACCATTACCGAAGAATGGCCGACCATCTTTGCCAATGCCAGCCTATTGGGGCAAGCCATTAGCAATCTGCTAGATAATGCAATTAAGTATCGGAGAGCAGACACGCCCATTCAAATTGAAATTGCCTTAGATGATACAGAAACCCATTGGGGTATTCGTATTCAAGACAATGGCATAGGCATTCAAGAGAAGTTTTTAGAAAAAGTTTTCGGAATGTTTGAACGCCTACACACGCAAGAAGAATATGATGGGACCGGCATTGGGTTAGCAATTGTCAACTCTGTTGCCAGTGTTCATAATGGATATGTCACCGTAAACTCTACCGTTGGGGAGGGCAGTACGTTTACCGTTTATATTAGTAAGGATCTGACCCCTGATGGATGAGTCAACAGAAGTGTTACTTGTTGAAGACAATGCCAATGACGTGCGGTTTATGCAGCGCGCTTGGCAAAAAAATCAAATCCCTAATCCGCTGCGCATTGTCAGAGACGGCGCTGCTTGTCTCGAATATTTGAAGTCAGATGCTGCCAGGAACCTCGGTCTCATTCTTATGGATATCGACATGCCGCGGATGACTGGCATAGAGTGTCTGGCACACATCCGTGAAGATGCGGCGTTTGAACATCTGCCGGTCATTATCTTGAGCGGCAGCCAGCAACATCAAACCATTACGCAGAGCTACAAGTTGGGTTGCAATTCATTTATTGAAAAACCCCAAGGCTACGGTGCCCTCCAAGACACCGTTCGCTTGATCTACCACTATTGGAATCACAACAAGTTACCCGGCAATCTCTAATAAGCCATTATTCAAACGACCTCTCAAGTGAGAGGTCGTTT
>JAHDIM010000166.1 GCA_020630805.1 Anaerolineales bacterium | reverse complement strand
CTACCTAATACAATTTGAGTAATCTATTCAAAAGCGTTATCCAGAACTCAGGCTAATAGGATTGGCATCGCTCGACAAATCTCTTAAATCAAAAACGGCGCCTCAATTGAGGCACCGTTGTAATTTCAAAACAAAGACGAGTGCTACGTCAACTGCTGCGCTTCGTGCAGCACTTCACTTACAATCGCCAATAGCTGGTTCTTTGCGAAAGGCTTCAGCACACACTCATTGGCGCCAAGCTCTAACGCACGTTCAATATAAGAATTCCGACCAGCGGCCGTAATTGCAATCAGCGGGACTGCCTTCAAGTCATCATCGTTGCGCATGGCTTCAATCACGCCAAACCCATCGATTTCTGGCATCATCAAATCGCAACAAACCAAGTCTGGGCGCGACTCGCGCATTTTGTTCAGCGCTTCTGCCCCATCTTTGGCCGTTGTCACGTCATACCCATCGGCTTCTAAAATTACCTTGAGTAAGCGCCGGACAACTAAGTCATCGTCTACGACTAAGATCTTATTCGTCATAACCTAATACTACACCACTTTACGCTGCTTCCGACTCAGAAGCTAGCGGAATGTAGACGGCGAAGCGTGTTCCCTCACCGCGTTTACTGTTTACCTTTATATACCCTTTATGGGCTTCTACCAATGTCTTTACAATGAAAAGACCTAAACCGGAGCCAACAATATCGCTCTCGCGCGCTTCTTCTGTTCGATAGTATACCTGAAACAGTTTGTGCAATTGTTGTTCCGTCATGCCATTACCGGTGTCGATAATGGTTGTCACAGCGTGACCGTCTTTTTCGGCCAGTGTGACATGCACGCGCCCACCTTCAGGCGTGTACTTGATTGCATTGCTAATCAGATTGACCAGCACTTGGCTAATCCGTTGACCATCCCCATTGACAATCACTGGGTCTGTTGCGAACTCATTCGTCAACGTCAACCGATGCAGCAGCGCATTGGGTGCCATGAGGTCATAAGCTTCTTGCACCACACCGCGCATGTCGGTGGGTTCTGGCTTGAGGCTCAGCCCCCCTTGCTCAATCATGTCGAGATCTAGCAGATCTGTAATTAGTCGGCTAAGACGGTCTGACTGCGAGCGGATGGTCATCAAGAATTCGATGTAATCATTCTCGACTTTTCCCTTCAGATCATCTGCCAGAATGTCAGCATAACTGCGGATTGTGGTCAGTGGCGAACGCAGGTCGTGCGCAGCCATGGTCACAATAAAAGACTTCAAGCGGTTCAAGCGGCCCAAGTCTGTGTTGGCAGCCTTGAGACGGTTGCGCACCAAGCGCAGTTCATTGCGCTCTTGTGTCAGCGATTGCCGCATAATGGCCGGCTCAGTCACATCCTCAACAATGAGCAGCAACCCAGCTTCAGGCTGAGCGTCACTCAACGGTGAGATCTGGAACATGAGATAGACCGTTTCGCCATCTTGCCTGACCCGGTTGACATCTTCCAAGCGGAAGAATGGCAATTGGCCCTGCATAATCATATCTAGCGTGTCTTCAGTGCCACCAAATTCATAGAAGATGTCATCCAAACGCCGTCCTTCAACGGGGTCATCTGCATTCGCCGGATTAGAAATGATGGCGTGAAAATTGGTGGAGACGTTGGCAATGGTGAGCTCAGGGGTAATTTGAGCATATGCCAAACGATGCGCGTTCCCAAAGGCACGCGCAACACGGGCTGCTAGTAGTATGGGGCTGTTGTCAAGTTCAACGCGAGTGCTCATGAGACAACCTAGATCAGTTTCTTAGCGAGCGTTTCAATGGCAAGCTCTACATTGATGCCAGATTTTGCACTGGTCAAGTAGACCTGCCCACCCAATGCGTTGGCGGCTTCCTTTAATTCCTTGTCGCTGATCGCGCGGCGATCAACTAAGTCAACTTTGTTGGCAAGAAAAACCACGTGGGCTTGTTTGTTGACTTCACGCAGTTGGCTCAAATAGCGTTCATACGCATTGAGCGTTTCTGCTCTTGTCAAGTCACAAACAATTAGTGCACCAGCTGCACCGCGTAAATAACCAGACTGGACCCCTTGATAGTTGTCGCCTCCGGCTAAGTCCCACATGAGTAGGTTGACGGTATGTTCATTGAGTGAAAGCGATTTGCGCGAAATCTTCACACCAATCGTGCTCAAATATTTATCGTCGAATCGGTTTTCTACAAACCGTCGAACTAAACTGGTTTTGCCTACGGCGAATTCGCCGAGTAAGCAAATCTTTTTTTGAATAACAGCCATATGAAAAATTACAAAATGTTGCTTCGTTGTGCGCGTGAACTGCTATGGACGTGCATGCGGTTAATAAATTCTTACCTTGAAATTACTATAGCATTAACCACATATCCGTTGCTACATAACAATCGTTCCTATGAATAAATGAGATTAAGTTCCTATTCAAAGAATAATGACAAAGGCATATAGATTGCACGTAAAAAGCTCAAACGCTAAATAGTGTTGCAACTTTCTCGCCAAGTTTGTGAAGCCATTTGAGGACTTATCTCTTAGCTGGTGCAGATGAATTGAGAGGTGGGTTTATGCTACACTAGATGAAGTGCGTGGGTTGGCGCAGTAGAGTAGCATGCCTCACGGTATAAGACACTATTTGTAAAGGAACCTTGTTCCAGATAATCTTTTGGCGTATCAGCGTTTTGCAGTAGTTTCAAAAGCGCAAAAGATAGCACTATGGGCGAAAACAATAACAATCACGTTGAATCTCCATCGGCACAAGATGTAGATCAAATCCGCGAAATTCTCTTTGGCGAAGAAGCCAAGCGTTGGCAAAGCCGTTCATCAGCCATTGAAGAAGCTGTAACGGTGTTGCGGCGTGAAAACACTGACTTGCGTCGGCTGTTAGACATTGAAAGCGCGACCCGTGAACAAGCTGTTAACGACATCAACGCCCGTTTCAACGCGGCCCTGCAAACGCTTACGAACGAACTGTCAACCACATTCAAGGCTGCCAATGAACAAATTGTCAGTCGCATTGACTCCGAATCCAAACGACAAGCGCAAAAAGCCCAAGAACTTCAAAATGCACTAGATGCCGAAAGCCAAGCCCGTGAGGCGGCGCTTGCGGACACCAAGAGCGTCATCAACAATGAGTTGAACGCGCTAACTTCAGACCTGACAACCACCTTTCAAAGCGCGAATCAGGAACTTGTCACCCGCTTGGATGAAGAATCACAGCGTTTAGAAGCGAAGGCGAGTGTACTTGAGTCTGAACTGACAGGTGTCAACCAGGCGCTGGATGAAGAGAAGTCGCAACGTGCAGAGGATGCATCGTCATTGTCTGCCGCGTTACAGACTAAAACCACAGGGTTGATGGGGCAAATTAGTGCCAACCTGCAAATGCAGCAAGATGCGGTCAACACCTTGGCGCAGCGTATTACAGAGGAAGTTGCTGAACGGACTTCGGACGTGAGTGCACTCAATCAACAGCTCCAAGCTGAGAGCGACTCGCGCAAAGCCGCAGTCAATAACTTGACTACGCAACTTGAAACAGAAACCACAGCGCGCCAAGCCGATGTGTCAACGCTCAATACGCAGCTAGAAGACAGCAACACCACGCTGAACAATCAGCTTCAGTCTGAAGCAACGACGCGGGAAGAACGCAACAGCGCTTTGCTTGACCAGCTCAAGGCAGAGGTTGCCGCACGTGAAGACAGCAACGCGGCTTTGTTAGACCAGCTAAAAGCTGAAGCCACTGCCCGCGCAGACAGCAACAATACGCTCCTAGATCAGATCAAGGCTGAGGTTGCTGCGCGTGAAGAAAGCAACAGTAATTTGACGGCGCAGTTACAGGCCGAGACAACAGCGCGTGATGCAGCGTTGTTGGTCGTCAATGAACAAATGGCAGCAGGGAATACAGAAACAGAAGCAGCACTTGCAAAGCTTGGCGGCCAGCTTTCAGACGAAAGTAGCGCCCGCACTGCCCAAGCAGACGCCATTGAAAAAGACGTGGCTGCAAAATACGAAGCACTGCTTGAAAAGTTGAATGCAGAACATGACGCACGCATTGCGCAATATGAGGCAATGTTAGCCGCCATGGAACAGAAGCAACTGCATCAGACAGAAACCATCACAGTTCTCATTGAAGCACTGAAGGGCTATACCAAAACCCTTGTCTAAGACAGGGGCTTGCGCTGGCGCGTGAGATTGCAACACGTATTGCCGACTTAAGTCCTAAGTGTCAATGTGTCATGATCAAGATCTTGGTGTCTTAACTGACATGATTGGCGCAGCAAATAATAGATCCAACTCTGTAGCGAACGCTGCATTCGAAGTATGACCACCGTAGAACCTACCCGAAACGTCCAAAATCCGAGTGAGCAAATTGAACTGTTACAACAGTCAATTGTGCGCTTGGCGGGTACCCGCTTTTCGAGCATGGAGGGGCTCATCCGCCAGTTACGTCGTGAACTGGAAGAGATGGAGCAGCGTAACGATGCTCTCCAAACCGAGTTGGCTAGTCTAGGCCAAACGCATCGCAGCGCACTTCAAGAGCTAGAAGACCGAACCGCAGAAAAACTTTCTGGCGTTAACGTGTCAATTTCTGAAAGCAGCGAAGAGTCTAAGAGCCGTGACAGTGACTTGGCACAACGCGCACGGGAACTTAGTAAGTCATTGCAAGACAACCGACGTCAAATTGAAGACTTCAAGCAAATTGTCAAAGACTTTGGTGACACCATCAATCAGCGGATTGACAGCCAAGAACATCGGTTGTTAGCGCGCATTGAACAACTGCAATTTTCGGTCAATAATCCAACGGAGGTGATGGAACGGACCTCACCTGTGACCGTTGAAATGTTGTCTAACAACGCGCTGACCAACACACAGGCCACTGCAGACGCGCTTTCGCCCATTATGGGGCAGGCAATTGAGCGTCAAATTACAGAGCAGCCGCAAATTATGGTGGATGCAATGGCTCCGATTATGTTGCAAGCCGTCAACAGTTCAATTGCGCAGCAAATGCGCGAGCTGCTCCGCACCATTGACGAGCGCCGCCGTGAAGCGTTTGACTTCCGCCGTCAGTTTGACCGCGTGATGGGCCGGGTAAAGGGCGTCTCCGAAGCAGAGATGATGCTGCGTGAAGCGCTGCCCTATGACATTGAACGCGTCTTTTTGATCCATCGTGAAACCAGCCTTTTGTTGGCGAGTGCCTCAAAAGAAAAGCACCAAACTGCCGATCTTGACATGGTCAGTAGTATGTTGAGTGCAATTCGCGACTTCGCGAGTGAAGCGTTTGGGACAACCGGCTCCGGTGAGTTAGAAGAAATTACGCACGCCGGGAAGCGCATTTTGCTGGAAGCCGGGCCATATGCCTATATTGCTGCTGTAGTCGACGGGTTTGAACCGCAAGGGTATAACCAGTTCTTGGCAACCAAAGTTTCGCAACTGCATATTGACCATCGCATGGCAATGCGCAACTTCTCTGGTGACATGAGCGAACTGCCAGACTTCGCGAAGGAATTGCGGCCATTGCTAAATCCAGATGCGAATACACTTGGCTATGAAACGGCGGCACAAGAAAAGGAAGGTCGGAGAGGTCTGACGCGGAATCAGAAGTTGGCGGTTGCGGGCATGCTGTTCTTCACAGTCATGTGCCTCGCGCTGACCATCTTAGGTGGTATTTACGCTTGGCGCCTGTGGCCAACCGTGTTCCCGTCTTAGTGTGCAAGCAATCCCTGAACTATAAACGCAAACGCCAGATCGATGACACGATCTGGCGTTTTTTTATTTAGCAAAAGAATCATGGCGCTGGCCGCAGTTTTACAGCAAACGCCGTTGCACAAACTCAGCCAAAGCTCACGTACGCTGCCTTTAGAATTGATAGAATCCTCACATGCTAGATCATCAAAACGAGTCTGTGTCGGTGTCACATAGTTGGCGCAAATTTCTTCTCATTGCTGCGGTCTTGAGCCTCTTTGCCGTCGCCTGTCGCGCTAATCCGGACGCGCAATCTAACACGACAACATTGAGCCTCACCCCAACGGCTTTGCCAGACCGCGCCCCAACGGCAACCTTTGCGCCAACCACAGAGCCGATTAGTGCAAGTACGCTGAGTGGCAACGTCTATTTCACGCAAAGTACGGGCGGCATTATGGAAATTGATCTGGCGACTGGTGAAACCAAGCAGCTTATTTCAGTGCCCGAAGGAGCGTTTATGGCGGGCGTAGCCGTGTCAGAAGATCGCGGTCTGACGGTTGTGGCATATGCCGAAGCTCCGCCCGAAGGCGTGCCGCAGTTGGGCGAAACCGGGCTCTACGTTGCCAACTATGACGCCGATACCTACGACCTGATTATTCCGAGCGATAGTCAGTATGAGTCGTTCTCTAATCCGCTCATTTCAAACGACTGGCTGTACTTCACACACTACGAACCGTTATTTGATGACAACGGCATTTTTACGGGCGCAAGTATGACCATCGAACGCATTCCAGTGGATGATCTAACCGCGACGCCGGAAGTCTTACTAGAGAACGCGAAGAACTTCTCGATCTCAGACGACGGCAGCCGCGTGGCCTACGTTGAACAAGATTTTGACAACCTCACCGAAGCGCTCATCAGCGCGAATGTAGACGGTAGTGACAAACAAGTTTTGGTCAAGCACGGTGAATTTTGGGCGTTAGAAGGCCCGCATATTTCTCCAGATGGTCAGACCGTGTTGTTCGCTGCTTCAGGCGAGCGGCAAACTGTCGCTGCAATGCGCTCTGGCCCGCTGATGTCAATGGTGCGTGGTCCGCAGCCTGCGGTGGCAAAGCACGGCCCGCCGTGGGAAATTTGGACGGCACCAGCAACTGGCGGTGACTTAACCCAGCTCACAAGCTTGGCAACAGACAACCCGTGGCCGAACTGGGCACCAGACGGTGAAAACATTATTGTGCTAATGCCAGGCGCAGTGATGTTGCTGGAAGATCCGGCTCCACGCTTCATTGCAGAAGCCTTTGGGCACGGTGAAGCGGTCTGGGTTCCATAAAAAACCGATTAAGAAAACGTTTGCATTTCTTTTCTATTTCTGGAATAATGTCACGGTAGCTAATTGCTACGCTTTATTTTCTGGCGACATTACTTGACTGTAAAACCGGCATTCCAACTACATTTGCCTTTCGTGCACGCGCTCCTCGAGGACATCCCCGTAGGGCAATTGCGCGTATCGCCACCCCCGTACACTACCAACTTGATAACGTGTTCAATACTACCCATGCCACAACAGTAGTGTTGACGTTCCCATTGTGACTGGCATCTGTCCCGTTTTTTGACCAATTTCGGGTAACTAATGCTATCTAGGCCTATGCCGCTTGTAGGAGAGAAGGATTCCGTTTTCGGAGGAGAAGACCAACTTTAGCATTGGCACCAGTCACCACTCTTTTGCCGAGAGCAGTTCTGCTCTCGGCTTTTTATTTAACGCACCTCCAGTAAAATAGCGTCATGACTTTAGATGCCCACTCTGCCATTCTTGCCGCTGAAACGCGTATTCGTCCTCATATCCGTGAGACGCTGTTAGATCCTTCACCGTATTACAGCCAAACCACTGGCGCAAATGTCTACTTCAAGTGTGAAAACTTGCAACACACCGGCTCATTCAAAGCCCGCGGTGCGCTCAATAAAATCCTGTCGTTGACGGATGAAGACCGATCGCGCGGTATTGTGACGGCATCTACTGGGAACCACGGTGCTGCTTGCGCGTTTGCGATGAAAAAAGTTGGCGCAAAAGGAATTGTGTTCGTGCCAGAAACGGCTGCGGAAACAAAAGTCGCAAATATCCAGCGGCGTGGGGCAGAAATTCGCGCCTTCGGCACAGACGGCCTCGATACTGAACTGCATGCGCGCCAGTATGCGGCAGACAACGGGATGACGTTTATTTCACCCTATAACGATGTTGATGTAATGGCGGGGCAAGGCACCGTAGGCGTTGAATTGTTGCGTCAACTCCCCGATGTAGATGCCGTGTTTGTTGCCGTAGGCGGTGGCGGTCTAATGGGCGGAATCTCGTCTTATATCAAAGCGGTGAAGCCAACTGTTGAGGTCGTTGGCTGTTCGCCATTCAATTCCAAAGTGATGGAAGAGTCTGTCAAAGCCGGTAAAGTCTTAGCGTTAGAGTCACTCCCCACATTGTCAGACGGAACGGCGGGCGGCGTCGAGCTAGACTCCATCACCTTCCCCTTATGCCGCGATAACGTTGACCGCTATATCTCCGTGACCGAAGACGAAATTGCTACCAGTATGCGCACCTTCATGAACGCCCAGCATATGATGATCGAAGGCGCTGCTGCTGTGCCAATCGCGGCGCTAATGCAAGACTACGCTAAGTATGCAGGCAAGAATGTCGCGATTGTGCTGTGCGGCGCGAATATTAGCCTGTCTGTGTTGCAGGGTGTTTTAGCAGGCTAAGACTATTGCTAAAACACTTTGCAATCTGATTGCGTTTCGTTGTAGTGATATGGTGTGCCATGTCACATGCGCATCAAGCTAAACGATTCTGCTAGCTTAAGTCTGCGCTGTGTCATC
>JAHDIM010000165.1 GCA_020630805.1 Anaerolineales bacterium | reverse complement strand
ACAACGCCAATGACACCAGAGTTGTCTTGTTCACTCCAGCCGTATGCTAGCATGCTGTCAAACATTTGCGTGGCAACAGCGGTTAGTGGGGCGGGTGAACCATATTCTTTGGCCGTATCCATCACAATGTGTAAGTCTTTGGCTTGCATGTGAGCCTTGAAGCCTGGCTCTCGATTGCCACTCAGCAAACGATCGGTTTTGATATCAAGTGCCCAGCACTGTGCTGCGCCACCCTTGATGGCCTGCACGACTTTACCGACATCAGCGCCAGCTTTTTGGGCAAGAATCATCAGTTCCCCCATGGCAGTCATTTGGGCGGCCACCATCATCTGATTGGCAACTTTTGCGATTTGACCAGCCCCAGCTTCGCCAACGAGAGTGATGCTTTTGCCCATGGCTTCAAACATCGGCAACACGGTAGCGAATTGCTCTTCAGTGGCGCCGACCATGATGGTGAGCGTGCCTGCTGCTGCACCAACGTCGCCGCCGCTTACTGGCGCGTCAATGAGTGCCATGCCATGGTCGGTCAGACGGGCATGCAGCGCCCGAGTCGTGGTTGGCGCTATTGTTGAATTATCGACAATTAACAATCCTTCATGTGCGTTTTCGATGATGCCATTTTCGCCGAAAATGACGAGCTCAACATCAGGACCGTCTGGCAAATTGAGAAAGATAACGTCAGCATTGGCCGCAACTTCCTTGGGAGAAAAGGCCTCTTTAGCACCTTCGGCAACCAGTTCCGCCACTGCACCGCGACTGCGGTTGTGTACGGTAACTTCGTAGCCCGCTTTCAAAAGATTGCGTGCCATCGATTTGCCCATTAGGCCGAGTCCAATGTAACCAAGTTTCATAAGTGATGCTCTTTTTGTGCTCGTAACTATCTGCGTCTAACGGTTACAGAGTTACGATGTTGCGATGTTATATGTCTTGCTGTGTTCTGTATTGATGTACACCGTAACCTCGTTACTCCGTAACATCGCAACCGCAACAACATTCAGCCTGTGAGACTGATATAACTAGCTCGTTTCAAACGCCGCGAATTATCGTTTCACATGATCGATTAAGCAAATGATGATAAATTTTTCCGCATGCGAATTCGACTTTTGATGATTTTAGCGCTTGGGGCAATATCGATTGCTGCAAGCGCACAGACTGCAGCGGCGCAAGATTTGCCGACAGGGCCAATTTTTGGCATGCCGCTTGAAGGTGACCCCAGCCCAGATACGTGGCTGTTTGCCCAGACATATGGCAACACAACCACGGCATATCGGTGGCGTTGGACAGTGTATGGTGCCGGACAAGGGATGCACTTTGGCTTGGACTTTTCTGCTCGCTGTGGCACGCCGATCTTGGCAATTGGGGACGGCATAGTGAAGGAAATTGACACACATGGGGCTGGCCCCCACAGCCTGTCAATTATCCATGACAATGGATACGTCTCTTTCTATGGTCACTTGCTAGAGCGCGTGAGCTTGCCGATTGGCACGGTGGTGGATCGCGGTCAGCAGGTTGGTCTGAGTGGTGATCCGGACGGAACCTGTAACTCGCGACCTCACTTGCATCTTGAAATTCGCAATGCGCCGAATATGAATGTTGCCTACAACCCCATCCCGCTAATTGATGCAGATTGGGACACTATCATGTTGCAATCTATGTTTCCGGTGCAGTTTCAGCGCGATCTGACCAATCCGCACCAGTGGCAATATTTAGATGAACAACCAGATGTCAACTTTGGTTGGCGCTTGCTCAACGACTACGAAGAAACGTGGCCGCCCTCATGGAGGCAGTAATGCGACGACACTTATTTTTATTGATCGCGTTCGCTAGTGCTGCGTTGTTCGTTGCCGCCTGCGCGGCTGAGACGGGATCTGGTAATACCCCTACGCCGACTGAAGGTGTTGAAAATACTGAGGTTGCAGACGTCGTTGTTGCTGAGCCAACCGCAACGGCAACAGAAACACCACTCGCGACTGCGACCGTAACGCTCACCCCAACTGCGACAAATACGGCAACCGCAACGCCGACTCCACAGCCAATTTTGCAGCAGCTGACGACAAACGGCTGTTGCGTCCAGCCGCGCTTCTCACCAAATGGTGATGAAATTTGGTATCTAGATCAACCCGATCCGGACGTATCCGCAGCCTTGTATGGTATTTCCATTGAAACGGGTGAAGGACGCTTAGTCAACGACCGACTAGGGATTTATTCGCCAAATGGGAATTTGTTGGCTTACCCTGAACGTGAACGGACTTATATTCAACGGCTAAGCGATGGTGAAGTGTGGGAGATCAACAATGGGGGGCGCCAGATTTCGTTTTCGCCAGACGGCACGCGTACGCTGTGGGTGATTTCAGACTCACAATTCAATTTTGACAGTCGTCGGACTGACGTCTATCTTGCTGATCTGAATGGAAACGGCGGATCGGTTGCGGTCACCCTCATTGGTGGCCGGGTGCTAAGTTGGCTGCCAGATGCCAGCGGCCTATTGGTTACAAATCGCGATGTGCCCGGTGGCGATGCTTACCTTGCGCGTTACGACTTTGAATCAGAAGAATTTATTCAACTTGGCGATGCAGAGCGGCTGCGCGGCGTGAGACTGTCTCCGAACGGGGAGTGGATGACCTTCATGATCTCCATGACAGAGAACCCAGCTGACAATGGCCTGTGGCTTATGCGGATTGATGGCTCGGAGCGGCGGAAGTTGCCGTTACGCGGTGGGTTCCAATGGCGCACTGACACGGAACTGTTGTCTATTCCAGCGGACTTTGACGCCCCAGCGCATTATTTAGAGCTATACAACATTGAAACCGAGGAACTGCGTAAGTTGACAGACCCAAATGCCCAACCGTTTCGTGTTGAAGGCGGTGACTGGCAAGTATCTAGAGATGGTCAACAGGTGGTGTTTGTTTCAGCTGAAGATCGCAACATTTGGTTGATTGAGTTACCGTAGCTAACCTTAGGCTTGAGTAAGCATTGCTTTTTCTGATCACGCGAATTTAGCGAATGAAACGAATTCCGCGAATATAAATTCAGCAATTCTAAATTCGAACTATTGCTTGACAGGCATGCATTTCTGCTAGCCGAAACGACTAGGGATACGTCATCCCACGGACATTTGCGCTGTGATAGCACATCAAAACCATGGCGTTCGTGGGATCTCATCGGTACCAAATGAGTTTGCCCAGCAAAGAGATCTCAACTGCACAGCGGTTTGGGCGGCTTATTTCCCATTTCTTTGAGTTAGCTGCTTTTTGAAGTATTACGGAGCCTCACAATTAGCTTGCCTAGCGGGCGTAGATTGTCAGAGCCAAGCTGATAATTCTCAACCTTGCGCATTGTTCCTTTACCCGTTTTTCTGACTGGTGCGCCCCATATATCTGCTAAGTCAGACCATCCCGCAATTGCAATTTGTTGGATGGTTTTTTCTTCGACCGTGACGACACACCACACAATCACATCGGCTTTTGCTTCTAGCTGCTCCCGCTGATTGACGGCAATACAGCGCCCCAGATCATCCCAATAGCGCGCGCGCCACGTTTTGACTTCAATGCGAACACCATTGGCCTCAAGATCGGACAGCTTCTCGCGTTCTGGATGCTGAAAATGGGGCGCAAAATCAATCTGATGCCGTTGCAAAAAGCGACCAACAGCAAGTTCCCCGACCTTACCAAGCAAGTGTGAGCCCAATTTGTTTGGATAATGCCCTGCTTTTTCAGCCCAGCGCTGATGAGACTGTCGCGCAGACTGTCTCGCCCAGGCAATATCTTTTTTAGAAAGTTCAATGGGTAATCGCTGTTGCATAAGTATTTTGCGTATAGGCAATTAGTGTTGTCTCAGTCCTTTTGAATTTCAAAATCCACAAAAAATTCACCAAATCTTCAGAAGTCTACACCTGACAATCACTGGGCATTGCGATACAGTTAGTTAGGTTAACTTACTAATTTCTATGTCTGCCAAAGTTTCTTCAGCGCAACATGTTGCGCATTTGTTTTTTCAAGTTGCGCGTGACATGCGTGACTATATGTCACCGCAGGAACTGGCGTTGTCACCACCGCATTTTCATGTGCTTGATCTGATCATGAACGATGCGCAAATGAATGGCAAGCGAATTGCGGCGGAATTTAGTATTACCCCTGCGTCTGCAAGTGCCATGTTGAAGCGACTAGAAGCCGATGGCTACATTGAACGCGAACGTGCTGCGCATGATCGACGCAGCTTTAGTTTACAAGTGACTGTTGCCGGAACGGCAGCGATGGCCATGACGATTGAACAAATGAATCAGAAACTGGCCCCATATTTTGATACTTTGTCGGCGGATGAACGTAATAGATTGGTAACAATCTTTCAGAAGCTGATTGATCAACAAACTCAGGAGTAGTTCCCTTGGCAAAGAAGAGTAATAAAAAACGCGTTGTCCCACGCTGGTTGGTTGTCTTAGGTGTATTAGGCATTGTTGGCGGTGCAGGTTTCCTCACGTGGCGCGTGCTTAATCCGGTTATTGCGTCACAAAGTGATGATCCCGAAGCAATCGCAGCAGCCGCTGAAGGTGGTGGTAACCCGTTGGCAGCGATCTTTCAACGCGGGGCAGAGGAAGAAGTTATTGAAACAGGCGAAGTTGTTGCCATAGATGCGATCCAAAGCGTGGAAGCTTCCGGCGGGCTAGAGGCGTTGCAAAATGACAATATCTTCTGGGAAACGACTGGTCGCGTTGGTGAAGTCATGATTGACGTTGGCGACGACGTGGTGAAGGGTGACGTGCTGATGACCGTCGAAACCGCGTCAGTCTCAGAACAAATTATCAATGCCCAAGCGGAATTGTTGAATGCACAGTCTGCTTTGAACGATTTACTCAACCCAACCGACTTGCAAATTGCCCGCGCTTGGGATGACATCGTGATGGCTAAAGACGTATTGAAGGACGCTGAAGATGATCTGCGCGACCTGACTTACGTTGACCATGAATATTATCAAGATCAAATTGAAGCCGCGGAAGATCAGCTTGAACAGGCCCAACGCCAGTTGCAAACCGCTGAACGTCAAGTCGTGACAGCGAACCAAAATGCGGCGCTCTTGGATATTCAATCGACGCAAACAGATACCAATAATCAACAGACACTGCTAACTGCTGAACAAGACGCGGCGCTGATTGAGCTAGGGCCGTTGGTTGACGCTGTAAAAATCGCGCAGCAACAGCTCAACTACAATCGCGAACAGCTCGGAAATGCGCAAGTGGCACATGATGACAACTGTCGCACGCGGGACGAAGATGAAACGCTGCCGGCGTGTCGTACGACGGATTTGGTGCATTTGAATCAGAGCTTGGATCAGTGGAATCAGAATGTTTTGGATGCGCAACGCGCGGTTGATAAGGCTGAACTAGATCTAGACAAGGCCCGGCAACAGAATGGTCAAATTGAGGCCGATGCGGCTTTGGCTGCCCAAGAAGCAGCAGCCAACTTGGACAAGCAGCGTACAGATAACATCAATGCACAGGCCGATGCGCAAACGGCCATTGGTGACGCCAATGACGCCATCGTCGATGCGCAAGAGGTGCTCAACGAAGCTGTTGAAGATTACGAAATTGCCCAAGGCGACCCTAGCGCCAGCGATATTGCTGAAGCTGAGTCAAAACTGCAGCTTGCGAAAGCAGACTTGGCGGACAAAGAGCGCATTTATGATGAATACATCAATGGTGCTGACCCAGACGATATTGCCACTGCTGAGGCGCGTGTATTAGCTGCGGAAATCACTTTGGCTCGCATCCAGTTGACTGCTCCGTTCGACTCAACTGTGCTTGAGTCCAATTACATGCCGGGTGACACCATTCAGCAAGGCCAATACGCGGTACAACTCGCAGATTTGTCAAAGCTGCACATTACGCTTTCGATCGACGAAACCGAAGTGCCCCAAATCAAGACTGGGCAGACGGCAACGCTGACCTTTGACTCTATTCCAAATGAAGAGTTTCAAGGAATTGTCACTGACATTGCGTCCTTTGGTCGCGAAGTTCAAGGCATAGTGCGCTACGACGTTGAAGTAGATTTGATTGATGAAGATCCACGGCTAAAGCTTGGCATGACGGCCAATGTTGAAATTGTGACTGACATTTTAGAAGGCGCAATTGCGGTGCCAATCGACACCATTCAATTGGATGACGATGGTGAGTTTGTCACGTTGCTTAACGCTGATGGCACCCAAACTAGGGTGTCCGTTGTGACCGGATTGCTACAAGGCGAGTTAGTCTTGGTGGAGGGTGAGCTTGAAGCCGGACAAGAGCTAGTGCTGTTTGATCCGCGCGCTGTAGATGCGAGTGGACCGTTCGGCGGAGGCGATGAATAATGGCTGACGAACCTTTGGTGCAAGCGGAAGAGGTTGTTGAGATCGAAGACGCAGTAGAGGTTGAAGACACCGCGGACGATGAGGATTACGTCATCGATGGACGTAATCTGACCAAGGTTTACACCATGGGCGACAACGAAGTCCGTGCCTTAGATGGAGTCGATGTCAAAATCAAGCGCGGTGAATTGCTTTCCATCATGGGGCCGTCTGGCTCTGGCAAAAGTACGTTGATGGCAATTCTTGGCTGTTTGGACTCACCAACGTCTGGTGAGTACTTGCTTGATGGTGAGCCGGTACATGCGCTGGGTGACAACGCACTGGCTAGCATTCGTAGCAAGCAACTTGGTTTTGTCTTTCAACAATTCAATCTGTTGCCACGCACGCCAGCCATTGAACAAGTCTCTATGCCAATGATCTATGCAGGCATTCGTGGTCGCAAACGCAAGCAGCGGGCGCAAAAGATGTTGGAATTGGTTGGTCTTGGTGAGCGTATGGATCACACCCCAGCTGAACTCTCAGGTGGGCAGCAACAGCGTGTGGCAATTGCCCGCAGCCTTGCGAATGATCCGGCAATTCTGCTAGCAGACGAACCGACTGGCGCGCTCGATACCAAAACCGGTGTCGAGATTATGGCCTTGTTCAAGCGACTGAATCGTGAAGAAGGCATTACGGTCATTATTGTCACGCATGACGTAGAAGTTGCTGAGCAAACGCCACGCGTCATTCATATTCGGGACGGCCTCATTGAACGCGATGTCATCAATGAAACCGTCGTCGACATTGATCCAGACAACATCCCTGAACATTAACCGTCCACGGAGGGTCACAAAGGGTCGAAGGTGGTTTCCTAATTTCCTTCGTGAGCTTCGTGTCCCTTAGTGGGCAGATAAATATATGAACATTATTGAAAATATCCGCGTTGCCATTCGGGCGTTGCTCTCAAATAAACTGCGAGCGCTGCTGACCATGCTGGGCATCATCATTGGGTCTGGCGCTGTAGTAGCACTCATGTCGTTTGGGAATGGCGCAACGGCCGCAATTACGGATCAAATTGAAGGGATTGGGTCGAATCTGATCACGCTCCTGCCGGGGCGGTTTGAAGGTGGCGGCCCCGATGCCGCGGCCAATGCAGATCCGTTGCTGTTTGAGGACTATGTTGCTGTGCGTGACAACGTACCGCTTGCCGCCCGCACCGCACCATCGATTGAAATGTTCCAGACGATTGTTTATTTCAAAGAATCGGTGAATGCTGCGGTCATTGCCTCGACCCCAGAGTATCTAGGCATTCGCAACTTTGAAATTGATCTTGGGCGTGGGTTGACCGCATCGGACAATGCAACGGGGGCGCGGGTGGCTGTTATTGGACCAGACTTAGCGACTGAACTCTTCGGTGGGCTGAACCCAGTGGGGCGTGAGATCAAAATCAGCGGACTGTTTTTTGAGGTGGTCGGCGTGACCGTTGCAAAAGGTGGTGGCTTTGGTGGGTCTGACGATGAAAACGTTTTTATTCCGATTGAAACCGGCTATCGGCGTTTGTTTGGGAATACGATGGTCTTCAACGGCAAACGCACTGTTTCTAACGTCTTGATTTCACCCATCAATGCCGACGATGTTGATCAAACCATGGTCGATGTTGAACGACTGATGCGCCGCCGCCGCGGTCTCAAACTTAGCGACGACTTGGACTTTACGTTGTTTAGTCAGAATGCCTTCTTGGATGCGTTTTCGGCGATTACAGCGACGCTGACGGCGTTCTTAGGTGTGATTGCAGGCATCTCACTCTTGGTTGGTGGGATTGGTGTCATGAACATCATGCTGGTTTCCGTGACTGAGCGTACCCGAGAGATTGGTCTCCGCAAGGCGGTGGGAGCTAAGCGGTCCACGATTCTGACGCAGTTCCTCATCGAGACGATGATGCTGAGTCTCATCGGTGGGGCGATTGGCGTGGGCTTTGGTTGGGCAGTGTCTGAAGCCGTACGGCGCTTTGATCTGCTGGATGCCCAAGTGACGATGGGCTCAGTAATTTTGGCCTTTTCCGTTGTAGCGCTGGTCGGGATTGTGTTTGGGATTTATCCCGCGTTTCGCGCTAGCCGCTTGAGCCCAATTGAGGCGTTGCGGTACGAGTAACAATAATCGCGTACGTATTCAGAAAATAAAAAGCCATATCGAATTTCGATATGGCTTTT
>JAHDIM010000164.1:6278-8543 GCA_020630805.1 Anaerolineales bacterium | reverse complement strand
TAGGCCAACATGGTGGCAGGTTGATCATTGGCGGGGTCTGCATGGGCAATGTTGCCGCCGACGGTTGCCAAGTTGCGCACCAGTGGGTCAGCGATGACCTTCACTGTGTCTGCCAACAGGCTGTACTTTGACTGCACCAGCTCGCTTTCATCTAATGTCGATTCGCGCGTCATGGCCCCAATGCATAGGCTGCCATCTTTTTCGTGCATGAAGTCCAGCTCTGATATCCGATTGATATCGATGATTTGCTCTGGCACTGACAGTCTGAAGCGCATGGCAGGGATCAGGCTATGCCCACCCGCCAAGATTTTTGCGTCATCGCCATGTTCGACAAGGAGCGCAACCGCTTCAGCAACCGTGGCCGGAGCATGGTATTCAAATTGTCCTGGGATCATGAATCCGTTTCCTCCGCTAACTTTGCTTTGATTTGTTCGTTGAGCTGATCGAGCGACTTGCCAATAATGGATTTCGCCGTGGCATCGATCAGACGTTGGCCTACGCTGGCAATGCGACCGCCAATATTGGCTTCACCGCTGTAGGTCATTTCCGTGGTGTTGTCTTCTTCACCAGCCGCTAGCTGGACTTGGCCGGTGGCTTTGGCCTGTCCAATGGGAGCCTTACTGGTGACGTGCATGGTGTAGCTGTCAGGCGGCACCATGTCCTCAATTTTGATGGTGCTTTTGAACTTACCGCCGACTGGGCCAACCTTGACCTTCATCACACTGGCATATTCATTTTCACCAATCGGATCCAAAGACTGCGCGCCGGGCATGACGGCCACGAGCATGTCTGGATCTTGTAATGCATCCCAAACTGCCTGTTGGGGCGCATCGAATGTGTATGTACCTTCTACTTTCAAATTGTGTTCCTCCGTGGGGCGGATGCCAATCCGCCCGTACTAATAGTGTTTTTGTTTTTTGAACGTCACTTCCACAAACGCGGTCGTCATCCTGAACGCGAACGAGACGGACGGCGGTATGCATGGTGATAAGCGCGTGAAGGATCTATTTAGAAGCCATAGCTATGGCTAGCAGCAGTGTCTTCTAAATAGATCTCTCACACGCTATGTTTCGGAATACCTCATCTCAATTCAAACGTGTTCGAGATGACGATTGTTAAGGACGTTGATTTTGCTAGTTCCCGCGAACTCTGATATATATTGAAAAATCCGTGTCCATCCGCGCTCGTCCGCGGCTAAAAATCTTTACAGCCGTTCCAAATGCCCTGCCAGTTCCTGCAAACTCTGCAGATTCCGAATGGACATGAAATCATCTAAAAACGGCAGCGCCGTCGCCATGCCGCGCACTTCAGGCCGATAGGCCGCGTTGCCAAGGTATGGATTCAGCCAAATCAGCCGCGCACAGCGATGTTGCAAAAAGCGCATCGCGTCTTTGAGTTCGTCTAGGTCACCCGTGTCACAGCCATCGCTGACGATGAGCACCAGTGCGCCCCGACGCAGCACGCGCCGACTCCATTCTTTATTGAACTGCGCCAAGCACGCCCCGATCTTCGTGCCGCCCGACCAGTCAATGACTTCTCGCCCAGACTCCGTCAAGGCTTGATCGATATTGCGCAGTTTGAGCTGTTCGGTAATGCGTGTGAGGCGCGTGCCAAACACAAACGTTTCCGTTTGCTGATAGTCCTGCGTCAGCCCATGAAAGAACTGCAGAATCAGGCGCGAGAACTTTTCCATCGAGCCACTGATGTCAGCCAGCAAGACAATCGGACGCGGCTTGATCTTGCGCTTTTGCCAGTGCAATTCCAACGGCACACCTTGGGTGCGCAGCGCACTGGCTTGCATCCGACGTAGGTTGAACTGCTGTCCTTGATTAGCATCCATCAAGCGCCGCGTGCGCCGCATGCCAACGCGCCAGCGAAAGCGCTGCATCACGCGTTTGACTTGCTCTAGCTCTTCCGGTGTCATCTGTGAAAAGCGCTTTTGCTGCATCACTTCAGTGACGCTGAAGCTGAAGCTACGGTCAGTGACATCCTCTTCGGGATCATCCAGCGATGCTTTTTCATTCAGCAAGCTGACAAACGAAATCTTCTGATGCTGCGTCGGGTCGTGCCGAGGTGCCAGCGGTGCTGGCTGCGCCGTCGGGCCACGGTTCGTGAAAAAGCCTTCCCAAAACCAGCCAAACAAATCCTCAAACAGCGGATAGTCTTCTTTACGCGTAATCAACAAACACCGCGCCGCGTGATAGACCTCTTCGCGGACGCTCAGGTCAATCAGACTCAGCGCTCGCAGCAATTCCTGCCCCTGCG
>JAHDIM010000164.1:0-6178 GCA_020630805.1 Anaerolineales bacterium | reverse complement strand
GTGCGATTCGAGGTGATGACCACAATCGGAATGTGCTTGGCTTTGATCGTGCCAATTTCTGGAATAGTAATTTGAAAGTCAGAGAGCAGTTCGAGCAAGAAGCTTTCGAACTCTTCATCGGCGCGGTCAATTTCGTCAATCAGCAAAATTGGCGCTTTCTCATTGTTCGCATCGATGGCTTGCAACAGGGGCCGTTGCAGCAGGAACTTCTGATCAAACAGATCGGCGGCTTGTCCGTTTTCGCTCGGGCGCTGCATTTCCAGCATCTGCCACGCGTAGTTCCATTCGTAAGCGGCGTTGCGCAGATCTAAGCCTTCGTAACACTGCAAGCGGATCAGCGGCGTTTCGAGCATGCGACTCAAGACCTTGGCGATCTCGGTTTTGCCCACACCAGGCTCCCCTTCGAGGAAAATCGGCTTCTGCATCCGCAGCGCGAGGAACAGACTCGTGGTCAGGCCAGTGTCAGAGATGTAATCAAACTCAGAAAGGGTCTCGCTCAGATGAGAAACAGAATCGAACATGTAAAAAAGAAATGTCGGTTGGCAGCGCAACCTACACATTTTGATACACGGATACGGAAGATAACACAGATATTTTTTGGTTCTTATCCGTGTTATCTTCTGTATCCGTGTATAGTTTTCAAGTTGAGCGCTGGTGCTCGGCGCGGTGTGTTGTGTGGCAAAACGCAAACACCGCATTAAGGAGTATATGAAGATTCAGTGTAGCTGGCTGCACGATTCGGAGCAAATGCGTGAGCCGATCGGCTCAAGTTTCTAGACGAGTCCTAAACGGACAGCCGTGGCAGCGGCTTGGGCGCGAGTTTGAACGCCTAATTTGTCAAACACCGTGCGCAAACGACGTTTGACGGTGGCTTTACTCATGAAGAGTTGTTGCGCGAGTTGATCATTACTAGCCCCGTCAACGAGGAGTTGGAGGAGTTGAATATCTTCAGCGTTGATGTTGGGATGGCTGGATTGTTTTGCTGCGGTCAGCTTGGCGGTAATCGCAGGGCCAAAGACTTGGTTCTGGGAATGGACAGCGTGGATTGCGCTGACAAGGCGTTCATCTGAAATGTTTTTGAGCACGTACCCACTTGCGCCTAACTCAACAGCCGCTTGGATATACTCTGGGTCGTCATAAGACGTAAGCATCAGCACTGGAATCTTTGTCTCCATAGCTTGCAGATGGCGCAAGACATCCAAGCCGGTCATATCTGGCAAGTTGATGTCGAGCAAGATCACATCTGGCGCATGGTCTTGAATTGCCGCAATTCCCGCTGCGCCGCTTTCTTCTTCGGCCACAATCTCAAATTCAGAATATGTGGACAGCAGACTCCGCAGTCCTTTACGAACAATGAAGTGATCATCAATGATAATGAGGCGAATGGGAGCTTGCGTCGTCATAGATCTTAGAGGCCGAAATTTCTACCCGGATAGGATGGAGCACGGATCGATCAAATCAAATATCTGTGTTCCATCCCATCCGGGTATTTTTATTATTGCACTCAGCTTTTACTCGCATCCTCAAACATGGCGACGACGCGCGTCCAGCTACCACTGCCGCCGGTGAGTTTGACGGGAAAACAAGAGACTTTGAACCCAGTCGGACGTGGCAGTTGATCTAGATTCGCTAGCTTTTCAATCTGACAATATTCAAGGTCGCGGCCAACGCGGTGGGCTTCCCAAATTACATCTGGGTCGCCGGTGGCTTTGTAGCGCTCTTTCATCGCCCAAAACGGCTGATCCCAGCCCCACGTGTCAATGCCCATCACGCGGATGCCTTGGGCGATGAGCCAGCGCGTGGCTGCCGCGCTCATGCCAGCACCCGCTTGGAAGTACTCGGCTTTGCCCCACAATTTGTCCGCATCCGTTTGGATCAAGACAATGTCCCCCGCTTTGAGCGTGTAATTGATCTTAGCCAGAGCAGTTTGTACGTCTTCTGTGCTAATCAGACCACCGCGCTCTTTGTGGCGCATATCCAGCACCACGCCATCGCCAAAGAACCATTCTAGTGGCAGCTCATCGATGGTGCGCGCCCGTTGACCGCCGGTGGTAGGGAAGTAGTGCCACGGTGCATCGACGTGTGTGCCCGCGTGAGCGGTTAGGGTGACCGTGTCATTTGCCCAGCCAAGGCCATCCGGCAAGTCTGACACTGGCGCTTCAAAAAAGCCTGCCATGAAGGCCGCGCTTTCTTCGTGCGTTTGATGTTCTACCTTCAGCGGAATCGGTTCGCTGGGGGAGTCTTCAGTTGGGACGTTGAGGTCGTAGAGTTTCATAGTCAGGAAGGTCGGGTGCCAACCCGCCCTTACAAATTAGGGTGTTCAGAGATCATTGCCATTGCCCGAGTCTGCGGTAGATTGAAGGCTGGCACCTGTAGACAGGTGATTACTCGCCCTCAACCTCGGCACCTCCACCACGATTCGTGTGCCTGCCGCATCGCTTTCCAATTGCAACGTGCCACCAATAGCCGTGACGCGCTCTTGCATTCCAAGCAGACCAAACTGACGTTCGGGCTGTGCCAGCGTCTTGGTAACATCGAAGCCGATGCCATCATCGACGACGCTGACGCAGATGTGATTAGGAGTTTCAAAATCGACTGCAACACGCACGGTCTGCGCTTGACTATGGTTGAGTGCATTTTGCACGGCTTCTTGCACCAACCGAAAGAGATTGATTTCAACTTTCTCCGGCAAGCGGATGGGCTGGCCTTGTACGGCAATATGACACTCTTGCTTAGCGTAATGATTGACCTGATCCAGATGCGACCGCAACGCAGGCACTAGTCCAAGGGAGTGCAACGTCGGAGGATGCAACCCATTGATGATGTTGCGCAACTCTGAATCGACTTGGCGCAGAATGCCTTGTGAGGCATCGATCGCGGTCTCAGCTTGCGGTGTGTCGTCGTTTTGGAGCCGTTTGCGAGCCGCCGTCAGTTCAAGGATCGCGCCGGTTAGTAGTTGATTGACACCATCATGAATTTCCTGCGAAATCCGCCGCCGATCTTCTTCCTGTGCGGAGATGGTGTCTTCATACAACTCTTGTAGCTGTGTTGCTTTTTGCGCGAGCGCTTCTTTGGCGACTTCCAACTCTTGGGTCCGGCGCTGCACTTTTTGTTCTAGCTCTGTATTGCTTTCTTGCAGTTGTTCATAAAGTTGCGCATTGCGAATCGCAATTGACACTTGCGAGGCATATGCCGCCAATAATTGTTCGTGCTCAAGCTCATAAGGCGTGTCACGGTTCGCCAGCCCAATCATGCCAATCGGTTGGTCGCGTAGGCGTAAGGGCACGCCCATAAATGTGCCAACGCCAGGATGCCCCGAAGGCAACCCAACCCGTGCTGGGTCCGTCGCGACATCGCCAGAGCGAATGGAGCGATTTTCTAGCACCACGCGCGCAAAAACATTGGGGCGCAGCGGAATAACATGATTGTGATGATAAAAATTGGCTTGCGGGTGAAACCCGCGAATGGCAACCACGTCTAGCGCGGTCATGTTGTCTGTATTGAGGCCAATAAAGCCAAACTGCGAATTGGTCAGCGCAAGGCAGTGTTCAAGCGCGGTATCCATCACCTTGTCCAAGCTGCGCAGACGCGTCAGCTCTACTGAGAGGTGATAAAGCGAGTCAAAGCGTTGTTGCTGTGCAAGTGTGGGTTGCATGGTAAAGGTATGTTATCACGGAGAAATTCTGACCGCTGCATGCGTTGAGAACACAGGGGGATGTGCAGACTCAGTGGCTTCAGAGTACTCTGGGGTATTTATTCTGGGTTAGAGTGGCCCAATCTTGGAGAGTTGTTCAGGGCCGGAATAATATTCTAGTTACCTTACAGTTTCACCGAGCAAGACGTCGTAATACTTCGACGCAGCTCAGCAGAACTCCGCGTCCTATTTCTTCTGCAACGTCTCCGGTATGCCCCAGATAAACACTGCAGCCCCGACAACACCCAGCGCTGCGGCCACAAACGCCGAAGCCCCTAACGCAAATCCGCTCGCAATAAAGCCGATCATGGTTGGGGTTAGCGAAAAGCTGAAGTCGCTGGAGAGCCGGAAGAGCGAGAGGAACTGACTGCGCCCTTTTTCGGGCGAGAGGTCCGAGGCGAGGGTTAGCATCGCGCCAGAGCTGATGGTATTGCCAAGGCCGATGATGGAGTTCGCAATGACCAATCCCGCAAAGCCGCCAGCGAATGGGATCAGTGCGATGCCTAGAGACTGCGTCAAGATCGATGGCACGATGGCCCACTTGCGTCCAAGCCGATCCATAATGCGGCCAGAACTCCAGAAGAAGGCGGTGTCAAAGGTGCCGCCAATGGTTTCGACGAGGCCAATTGCATCGACGGGCATGCCGAGCGAGTCGCCAACTAATGGAATGATGGTGCGTGGGGCAGCGCGAACAAGCTGCATAAAGAACTGTCCTAACCCCGCAATGCTGATAATGCCAAGGTTGTCGCGCAGCACGTTCCAAATCTCTAGAGCGCCAGAGCCGCTGACCTTGGGTGACTCAATTGTTTGGGACGGCATGAAGATCAGAATACAGATGAAGCCGAGCAAGACGCAGGTGCCCATCAGGCCAAAGCCCGCATTGAGACCATACCGTGCCGCCAGCGCGCCACCGATCAGCGGCCCCAGCACTTTGCCGATGCGGTGGGTTCCCCCAAGCCACGTCAGCACTGATCCTCGCGATTCATTTCTCGTGGCGTTGGTGGCATATGAGTGCCGCGCGAGACCATAGACCGTGAAGCTAAACCCGGCAATCAGCCGCAGCAGAATAAAGATTGGAAAGCTGACAGCTAGATACAGGGCAAAGGAACTGAGGCTGAGTACGAACGCGCCACCTAACATTGCCCGCCGTGGCGTGACATAGTTGAGCAACATACTGCTGGGTAACTCACCAATCATCAGTCCAAAGAAGAAGGCGCCGGTGCCAATGCCAATTTGCTGTAGCGAATATGACTGGGCGCTGAGGTAAAGCGGGATGATGAGATTTTGCACGGCCATTGTGGTGGCGAGCAAAAATCCGGGTAAGTAAAGCGGCAGAATGAAAGGCTGGTGCAAGCTGCCAGCCCCGTTAGATGATGTGTTCAAAAGGTGTGTTCCGACGTTGTCAGGTTATCGACAAAGTGTGGCACACACCTAGAGGTAACGCAAGCGCGTCTCGAATCGTTTGGAGAAAACCGCTGAGCACGCCGAGGTCACTGAGAGAAACTGAGAAAAAACTCAGCGTTATCAGCGACCTCAGCGGTAAATTTTTATGCTGGTTGCAAAACAGACACTGGTGCTTCCGTGACTTGTGCCGCCCAGTTGGGGTAGCGGTCACCGTTGTCAGCGGAGACGACGACTAAGGTCTCTGCGTCACTGCGTTCCGCTTGGGTGATGACTGCCGCAGTGGTTGCCCCAACAATGAAACCGTCATTGTATTGATAGATGCGGCGACCCAGATCAACCAACGTTTCAGGGTCAGCATCGTACATTCTGTCGCGCCCGATGGCATCTAGGTCTGCAATTGGCGGCTTAGAGATCCACGCGAGGTTCCGCATGCCTTCAACGCGCTTTTCACGCTCTACGGTGTTTTGGACGACACGGAGGTCAACGCCAGTGCCATTCAAGGCATGCGCAAAGCCAGTAGATGTGCCACCGGACCCAAAGGCAACCCACACTTCTTGCACGCTCGGTAACTGACGCAGTAGTTCAGGGGCAGTGTTGTCTAAATGCGCGCGCCAATTGTTGTCATTCGTAAATTGACTCGCCCAGAAATATTGATCCGGATCAACGTCCATTTTTGCGGCCAGCATTTTGGTCGCTTCATCGGTGCCGCCGTCTGAGAAGAACAATTTTGCGCCAAAGTCTTCTAAGATTGCGCGTTTTTGAGCGCTCAAGGTGCTGGGGCTGTAGTTGTGATATTCCAATCCGAGTTCGTGACACACCCACGCAAGACCAATGCCTGTATTGCCAGAGGTGGATTCGGCAATTACCGTGTCTGGCGTAATTTCATCGTTGATGATGGCTTGCAGCAGCATGTTCAGTGCAGGGCGATCTTTGATGCTGCCGGCGGGGTTCTGCCCTTCTTCTTTCATATAAATGAAGCGTTCAGGCGTGAGCCATAGTTTGCGAATGGGCGTGTTGCCTACCAATGTTGCTAGCTTGATTACCTTGTGTTTTAGCGTCGAATTGTTCATAAGTCTCGGT
>JAHDIM010000163.1 GCA_020630805.1 Anaerolineales bacterium | reverse complement strand
AAATGCCGCGCATGCGGCATTTTTTTGTTAAGAACGTTCTCCCTAAGTAGCGATATGCTTAATTAGTGTCGTTATAGAATACAAACAATCTCATAACCGCATTATGTAAAAAACCAGAAAGTTTTCAGAAATAAAATCGGCAACCGATCTGTTTTTTACTGAAGGTTTCGCACGCAATCGTCGCATTTATTTCTGAGGTTTTGTTGCGAAACACTTAACACATATTCGTCACGCCTTTGCTGCATGACGAACCTATTTTTCACAGAACTTATGAAAATCACGCTCAATGGTGAAACAGTCAATCTGGACATTGATCCAGAAACGCCGCTCGTCTGGGTTATTCGCGACCATATTGGCCTGACAGGCACAAAGTTTGGCTGCGGTGGGGGCTACTGTGGATCTTGCACCATCCATGTCGATGGTGAAGCAACCCGCAGTTGTATTACGCCGCTCGAAACAGTTGCAGACAAAGCAATTACAACAATCGAAGGCCTGCCAGATGGCGCAGACCTGCATCCTATTCAAACTGCATTTCTTGAATATCAGGTCCCACAATGCAGTTGGTGTATGACAGGCCAAATGATGACAGCTGCGGCATTTTTAGCTAAAAACAGCACCCCGAACGAAGCAGAAATTGTCAATGCAATGGGGCAAAACTATTGCCGCTGTGGCTGCTATGTTCGCATCAAGGCTGCCGTTGCCGCCGCTGCCGAAATGATGCAGGAGAACGCCTAATGAGTGATTCAACTGTAAAAAAGAAGCGCCGCTTCTGGCGGCCAACTCGCCGTCAATTCCTAATTGGGGTGGGCGCAACGGGCGTTGTCGCAGCCGGCGGTCTGTATTTTGGCATTCCAGTCGCACGACGCGAGATTGCAGGCTTATTAGATGGCGGCAGCGCGCCTGGTGGGGTCTCTGCTGATCCCCCACTTTGGTTTGAAATTCTGCCAGATAACACGATCAACATTCACTTGACCAAAGCTGAAATGGGACAAGGCATTCACACGTCGCTCAAACAAATTGCTGCGGAAGAGTTAGGTGCAGCGTGGGCGCAACTCAAGGTTGTCCAAGCCAGCACTGTTCGAGGACCAAACGACAGTTTTGGCACCGGCGGCAGTTCCTCTGTGCCAACCATGTACCCCACTTTGCGTGAAGCAGGCGCGTCTATGCGCGAGATGTTGCGCATCAAAGCCGCAGAGAAGCTGGGCGTCGCGACTGCTGATGTTAGTATTGAAGACGGTATTGCGACGGCCAACGGCTCCTCTTTGACCTACGGTGAAATTGTTGCCGGCGTGACCGAATGGGCCGAACTAGACGAAATACCGCCCCTCAAACCAAAGTCTGAATTCAAATACATTGGCAAGTCAATTGAACGGGTTGACTTTGAAGACAAACTCACTGGACGCGCCGTCTATGGTCTAGATGCCCGGATGGATGGCATGCTATATGGCGCAGTGGTGCGGCCACGCCAAATCGGTGCGACGCTTGTCTCAGCAGATACATCTGTAGCCAGCGCAATGGATGGCGTTGTTGACATTGTTGAAGACGGTGACTTTGTAGGCGTTATTGCCGAATCCCGTTACGCTGCACAAAAAGCACGTGATGCCATCAAGACTGAATGGAATGTTGAAAAAGTCTGGCAACAAGCTGAGCTAGAAGCCATGGTCAGCGTTGGTGAAGGCAAAGAAACCGTCATCCAGCGCGAAGGGAATGGCGCTCGTGATTTATCGAGCGGTCGCCTCATTAGTGCTAGCTATCGCACACCGATGGCCGCCCATGCGCATTTGGAGCCACAGGCAGCCTTAGTCGAAGTAACCCCAACGAAGGTCACAGTGCAAGCCTCAACGCAAAATCAGTCCATGAATCGGGGTGATGTTGCTGAGGCGCTGGGCGTTGATGAAGAAATTATCGATGTCGTCCCGCTATATTTAGGCGGCGGCTTTGGGCGCAAGCTCAATAATGGTGCTGCCGTTGACGCCGCCCGCCTCTCTGCGCACGTTGGACGCCCAGTCCACGTTGGTTGGACGCGAGCAGAAGAATTTCACAATGGGTATGTGCGCCCAATGACGCACAGCACACTGACAGCCAAGCTCGGCTCCGACGGTTTGATCGAATCGATTTCACACGAACAAGCCAGTGGCGACGTCGCATTTCCGTTCTTTCCTGCCATTGCTGCCAGCGTCTTAGGCGCTGACTTTGGCGCTTGGCGCGGCAGCATTATCCAGTACGATGTACCAAATCGTGAAACGGTCGCGTGGCGCACTGAAATGCCGCTTGCTACTGGGTGGTGGCGTGGCCTTGGGCTCATGGCCAACACCTTTGCAGTCGAGTCGTTCATTGACGAAGTTGCTCTCGAAGCTGACATGGATCCGCTTGAATTCCGACTTGCCCAGCTAGGCGCAACCCCACGAACAAAACAAATGCGTGACGTGCTCCAAGCTGCTGCTGACAAAGCGAATTGGGGTGCTCCACTTCCTGAGGGGCGCGCACAAGGCATAGCATTGTCCATTGATGTGGGGACACCTTGTGCTCATGTGGCTGAAGTCTCCCTTGAAAATGGCCGCATCCGCGTTCATAAAGTCACCGCCGCCATTGATCCGGGTATGATCGTCAATCCAGATGGGTCTTTGGCGCAAACACAAGGATCTATCATTATGGGGATGAGTTCAGTCTTCAATGAAGAACTCATTGTCAAAGATGGCGCTTTTACCGCAGATAATTTCAATAACTATCCGCTGATTACAATGAAAGAAGCGCCTGAAATTGAAGTGGTGCTGATGGAAAGTGGCGGCGATCCGAAAGGGATGGGCGAACCGCCAATTGGCCCGATCGCAGCAGCCATTGCCAACGCCTACTTTGCGTTGACGGGCGAACGCCTGCGGACCTTACCGCTGCGCCCTACTCCACCTACAGAAGCTTCGTCTGCCGCTGGAGATCCAACCCGTGGTGAAGACGTCTACAACCAATGTATTGCCTGCCACGGTGACCAAGGCAGTCAAATTCCAGGCTTAGACTATGGCCTGACGGACAGTGAATGGGTTGCCAGCAGCACTGACCAACACTTGTTTGATGTCATCCGCAATGGTCGAGCAGGAAGTGATCCGAACAACATTTCTGGCATTAGCATGCCCGGCTTCAATCAGTTGACAGATCAGGAAATTTACGACGTTGTCGCATATTTGCGTTCGCTGCCGTAAGTCTATTTTAGTGCCACCCCTGTGGGGTGGCACTACGTAAGACCCTCAGTGCTCATCAGTTGAACCAGACAACATCTTGCATTCAATACTGTGGAAAGCAAAACCATAGGTCGTAGTCTGTTATTATGCCGTTATGACAACACTGTGGATATTTGGCACCTTAGCCGCACTCACCATTCTTGCCTTGATTGGCAAAAACCGCTCAGATATACAAGCAATGGAGGCTGCCCTTCATAAGGCTCAAACCGAACGGCTTATTTATCGGGAATTGGCTGCGGCGAAACAAACGGATGCAGAAGACTTAGGCACCAAGGCCATTCAAGACGAGCGCATGCGCATTGCCCGTGACTTACACGACTCGGTATCTCAAAGCTTATTTGGCATGGTGTATTCGTTAAATGGCTGCCTCAAATTGATTGATGAGCAACCAGGGATTGTGGCGGAGGAATTGCGCCATGTGCTAGACGCTGCCGAAAATGCGCGCGCCGATATTCGCCAAGTCGTTTTTGATATTTGGCCACATGAGTTGACTGCCTCGCAATTCACGCTTGACCTACAGAAATATCTGAGTGATGTCACACCAGACAACACAATTGAAACTACATTCGATATTACTGGCGACTTCTCCCGACTGCGGCCGCAGTCGCGCCGGACGTTGTATCGGGTTTGTCAGGAAGCGTTGAACAACATCAATCAGCATGCGGCAGCCAAGAACGCAAGCGTTTGTATTGATGTGTTGAGCGAGGCTGTGCGAATGGTCATTCGCGATGACGGTAAAGGCTTTAGTGTAGACAAGGCCGTGCCACAAGCCGCCACCTCAGACCACTTTGGTGTGCGTGGGATGCAGTCGCGCGTTGCGGAGCTTGGTGGCACGTGTGAAATATTTAGTCGCACAGATCTTGGCACAACAATTGTTGTGGATTTGCCAGTGGATCGGTAGCGTAGCGCGGACGTGCGTCATTTCTCCCGCACAACCGTATCCCATCAAAAATCTACCTCTAATGAGCGTAGCATTTGGGCCTGCTGTAGACGCGGTGGAATTGCTTTCATCAGGGTGTTACGCGCAAAAATACCAACCTTGTTCGAAATTTGCCCTATGTCACCAATCTGACGACACTGCTTGATCATAGGTGTTGTTCGCCGGATGCGTTTGGTTTCATAGATGCGCAGTGCCTCGTCTACGTTTGGTGCCTCGCGCAGACAATTTCGCAAAACCACAGCACTCTCAATTGCTTGACAAGCACCTTGCCCAAGATTTGGCGTCATTGCGTGACCTGCGTCCCCAAGCAGCGTGACTCGGCCAGCGCCCCACTTCTGTAACGGATCAATATCATAAACATCATTACGTAGGATGCTCTCCTCAGGCGTTTGCATTAGTAGATCTGCAATGGGCGCATGCCAGTCTGCAAAGATTTGTTGCAAATATGCTTTTTCACCGTTTGCTGACGTTATTCCCACAGGCGCAACCTCTGTCGCATACCAATACATCTGATCTGTGCTTACAGGGAACATCCCAAAGCGCTGATTTGCCCCCCACGTCTCGCCAGACACACACTTGGCTTGATCGTACGGAATAACTGCTCGCCACGCGGTGTATCCCGCATACACTGGTTGGCTTGTTGGGTGCAATTGTTGTCGCACTTTCGAGTGAATACCGTCTGCACCAATCAACAAGTCGCACGCTACGGATTTTCCATTTGAAAAAGTGAGGGTTACAGAATCAGCAGTTTGCGTAAATGAGGCAAAGGCAGTGTCGAGAACAATATCCTCAGGTCCAAACGCATCAATCAACGTTTGTTGAAGTTCAGCGCGATGAAATACGCGAACCAGATCTTCAATTGGACGCGGCAGGTCAAGTCGATTTGGGTTACTCAGAAATGCCCCATCCCAATTCCGCAAACTCGCCAACGATCTGACATTATTGTTTTGTAACGCTGCGTCAGGAATACCAAGTTCATGCAAGCCCAACAAGGCATTGCGCCAGACAGTGAGGCCAGCACCAATCGGCTTAAATCCCGCATACTTCTCATAGATGTGGACCTGATGCCCCAATTGCTTCAACGCAATTCCAGCACTTAGCCCGCCAATCCCGGCCCCGATAATAACAATGCGCATCGGCTAACTCCAAAAGACAAGAGCCGCGATAATCCACATCAGGATCCATTGCGGTACTTTGAGCAAGCTACCGCGCTGCCAAAGCACGACTGCAAAAATGGCAATGCCATATAGCAAGAACTGCCAGCCAATAAATTGCACAAGCTCTTGCTGCATAGACGACTGAGCCGCGCGAAACAGCGCCACGGCAGACAGAGCAAATCCTAATGTGACGGCATGCCATACTGCACCCAACTCTAACTTTGACACTTTAGAAATATCAGTCTGGAGCATTGGTGCTACTGGCGCTTTGTGACCCCAGATGCCATGGACCAAACACGCTAACGTACTCAAGATAGCCGCAACTAGTAAAGGAATGCTCATGCTGTTTGTCCCCCCACTTTTAGAGTCGGGCCGATTTCACCAGCTGCAGCACGCAGCATCTGGCGGACAACAAGATGATGAAATGGGCGAATGACGTTGAAATAGGCCGGACCTGTCCACTTGTTGTAATGCACAATCGTCACCATGTGATAGCGACGCGTATTCCCAGACAATGGCTCCACACTTATTCCCAAATAAGCATCTAGATGTGATTCTTTCGCAGACGCGAGATAGTAGGCCTCTTCTTCTGCCGCTTCAACTGTAAAGAAGGCTGCACGCTCGCCGGGCGTAAAGCTAATATCCTCCGGTGCTAACGTCACTGCGCTAGGCACGCCGTCTTGGCGCATCCCCAGAAAGCGAACAAAGACCGCCCGAACACGATACAAAAACTGCATCCAAGTTGGCATATAACCAAACATCGCCGCCATAAATTCACGCAGATTACGGTCGCTTTCAATGGTTTTGACATCGACGTGATCCGCATTTTCCAAGTACGGTGCAAATTTAGCGTGATGGGGTAGAGACGTCATCGGTTGCTCCTGGTGGGGTAAAGATTGTTTTGAGTAGGAACTGACCCACTTCGATCAGTTTTTCTGGAGTGCGCAACTCTGGTTGACGCTTGGCGCGGTCTACAAAGCCAACAAACGTCATGTAGGCAAATTCAGCGCGGAACTTGGCGAGATCAGCGGTTAGACCGGCTTCCAAGAGCAGGTCTTCAATAAAAGCAATGCGCTTTGCTTCCACAGTTTTGACAACTGCCGCCACTTTCGGATCACGCAAGCTCCAGTTGAACATGGCCGTGTCAATTTCCATCGTGCCATATTCTTCTGTAAGCGCTTCAATGGCCTTGAACAGGTGCGCCATCCGTTCGTGTGGCGCATTTGCTTTGTTGGCCTCAACAATGAGGTCATCCGTCTCTTGCTGCCAAAGATCAATGATCGCCTGTAATAACTCGCCGCGATTCTTGAAATGCCAGTAGAAGCTACCTTTACTGACATTGAGTTGACGCGCAAGCACTTCCACTTTGACACCATCAATATTGTGATTTGCCATCTGCTGCACCGCAACGCGCAGCCAGTCTAGTTTTGTGACTTTCATTGGTTTACAACCATACGCCTCCGTATGTTCTGATTGTACAGACAGCAGCCAAAAGAGTCAATACGGCACCGTATGGTTTTCAAAAAGCAAAGTAGTGACGTGATGCATCATGTCACTACTTTGCTTCTATGTTCGTTTTTCGTACGGACAGTAATTCGGCTTTGGCCCAATCTGAGGATGATTACGACAAATGTCAGGCCGGATGTTGTAGATGGTGCAGCGTCGTGTTGTTGGGTGCAAATACATACAGTCTAAGTTGGCCTTGCGTGCCAACGTAAAAACTTCGCGCTTGCCGTTGAAATGTTCAATCACACCGTCTTTTTTCAAACGCTTCGCAATTTGCTTCGCAGACCCTTCGGCTTCGAACGCATCGACAACGCCCATGCGAACGAGATCGCTTAGCTTCGCTTCCACCGGCATTCGGCAACAATTTGCAATACAATCGTCGCACAACCCTTTACGATATTTCGACCACGTGTTCAAATCTTCTATATTGACTAACGTGACGTTTGCTCTGCGTTGTTTTGGCATGCCAGTATTTTAGTTTGTTAGTTGGCTGGTTTGCTAGTTTGTTCGTCCTAAAGCAGTCTCACTAACCAACTATCAAACTCACCAACAAACCAACTGATCTATGAATCGCCAATCCTACTTTGTAATTGCCGTCGGTTTTCTCATTGTGTTCTTGAGCATGGGCACGCGCCAGTCGTTTGGGATTTTCCTCAAACCAGTGGTGGCAGAGCTCTCGCTAAACCGAGAAACATTTAGTCTGGCCTCTGCGTTACAAAGCATTCTCATTGGTTTTCCTTTAGCAGGCATCTTGGCAGACAAATTTGGTTCGCGTTGGGTGACCTTAGTTGGCGCGCTTGGGTTTGCAATTGGGATGTATCTCATGGCGCAAATGACAACGGTCTCCACGTTGTTTACTGCGTTCGGCGTGCTCATTGGTCTCGCCGCTAGCGCAACCGGCCTCACCGTGGTGATTGGCGCAGTGGCACAAGTCACGCCAGAAGAAAATCAGAGCACGGTGTTTGGCATTATGACTGCGGCAGGTTCACTCGGGATGTTCTTGGTTGTGCGCCTCGCAGGATGGATGTTAGAAGCGTTTGGCTGGCGTCAGTCTTTCCTGATTATGGCCGTTGCCGTGGGCTTCATTGGGATCTTGTCTCTGTCGTTCCCACGCAATGACAAAGCCGAAGCAGATGCGGCTGATCCAAGCAACAATTTCGCCAGCACCTTAGTCAAAGCGCGTCAAAATGCTAGTTTCTGGCTGCTAAATGCAGGCTTCTTCGTCTGTGGATTTCATGTCGCCTTTATTGCCACCCACCTACCTGCCTATCTGTCTGACAATGCTGTCGCCCCAGGCGCAACCGCCTGGGCCCTCGCGCTAATTGGGCTTGCCAACCTCGTTGGATCGAGCTTGTTTGGCTATTTGGGCGACCACTATCGTAAAAAGTATCTACTGAGCTTTCTCTACGCAGCACGCGCCGTCGTGATTGCACTCTTTTTGCTGCTGCCACTCACCAACATTACCGCGATGGTGTTTGGCGCCACTATTGGGTTCTTGTGGCTGGCAACCGTTCCACTCACCAGCGGCACCTTAGCCAAGATCTTTGGCTCACGGTATCTATCTACGCTCTTTGGCATTACCTTCTTCAGCCATCAGATTGGGGCTTTCCTCGGCGTCTGGCTCGGCGGTCGCATCTATGACGCTAGCGGCACGTATGATCCAATCTGGATTGCAGGCATTGTGCTAGGCATAGTAGCGGCATTTGTGCAT
>JAHDIM010000162.1 GCA_020630805.1 Anaerolineales bacterium | reverse complement strand
GCAGGGGACTCATAATCTCTTGGTCGCTGGTTCGAGTCCAGCTAGCCCCACTAACCATCATCAAACGATTACGCCGCTCGATTGAGCGGCGTTTCTATTTAATTTTACGGAAAGGCTCCACACAATGACGTCACAATCTAACCTATTGGCCGCTAGAAGAGTAGATAGATGACAAGTTAGAATTACTAAAACAAACTCAATTTGGAGCACTTCATGCCAATCCTAACCACCACCATCGGCGCATATCCAAAACCCAGTTACGTCAACTTACCAGACTGGTTCAGTGCTGAACGCACGAATGACTACGACTTTCAATCTCTAAACAAGATTGATCCAGAAGAACTGCAAGCGCTTGAAGCAGTCCTAGACAAAGCCACCCACGAGGTTGTGCAAGATCAAGTCGAGGCAGGCATTGATATTCCAACCGATGGCGAAGTGCGGCGTGAAAGCTACATCCACTATCATTGTCGGCAGTTGAATGGCTATAACCCCGCCAAACTTACTGAGCGCGTGATGCGCAGCGGCAGTTGGATTGCGCCAGTCCCCACATTTGACGGCCCCATTTCTGCCAAGGCACCGTTTTTACCAAGTGACTTTGCGGTGGCCCAAGCCGCAACTGACCGCCCCATCAAGGTCACTATTCCCGGTCCCCTGACCATTTCAGACTCGACGGCGAATGCATACTACCCAGATGACAAAGCGTGGTGTGCTGACATGGCCGCAGCATTGAATGCAGAAGTTTTGGCATTGGTCGATGCAGGCTGTAAATACATTCAAATCGATGAGCCTGTCTTCGCACGCTATCCAGAGCGGGCGCTAGACTATGGCATGGAGAATTTGGCGCGTTGTTTTGTAAACGTACCGGACAGTGTCACCAAAGTGATGCACATGTGCTGCGGCTACCCAGATGTGTTGGACAATGAAGACTATGCCAAAGCGGACCGGAGCGTGTATTTCGACTTGGTTAAGGGTATTGAGGACGCCGGCATCGATGCGATTTCAATTGAAGATGCACATCGGCATAATGACTTGCGCTTGCTAGAAAAGATTGAAAAAGCAACTGTGATCTTAGGGGTTGTCGCGATTGCCCGCAGTCGAGTGGAACCTGTCGAAGAAATTCAAAGTCGACTGCAACAAGCGCTCAATCATATTGATAAGGGTCGCCTGATGGCCGCACCAGACTGCGGCCTTGGCATGCTTCCGCGCGAGATTGCGATTGCGAAAATGCGTAATCTGAGTGCTGCTGCACACGCGTTGTAAAAACACCACTACGGGTCAAACCGCCCCACACTTGACCTAAATATCTAGGTCAGCCCCCACAATCTCAAAATCACGGCAGGCTCGTATTATTCAGCATATGAATAATTTGCCTGCCGTTTGGCCTATTACCGATCTCATCATTTTTGATTGTGACAGCACGTTAGCTGCTATCGAAGGGATTGATGAACTTGCCCGTCTGACCGGAAAACAAGACGATATTGCCGTGCTCACAAAACGCGCCATGGAAGGTGACATTCCATTGGAAAGCGTCTATGGCAAGCGCTTAGATATTTCAAAACCAACCTTGGCGCAAGTCGAACAGGTTGCCCAACTGTATGCCGACACCGTCATTGCGCACGCCCGCGAAGTCATTTCAGCCTTGCAAGCCGCTGGCAGCCAAGTCTTCATTGTTAGTGGCGGTTTGTATGAGCCCGTGCGCCGCTTTGGAGAATGGTTAGGCGTCCCGCGTGAAAATATCCATGCCGTCAAAATGCAGTTTGATCAGCTTGCCGGCGAATGGTGGCGCTACTGGGAACAGCCGGGTGGAAAGAACCCCAATGCGAACTACATGGCAATTGGCACTTCGCCACTTGCAGGGACAAACGGAAAAAATCTCGTGATTGACCAAATCCGTGCTACCCATCGTGGGCGTGCCATGTTGATTGGCGATGGGATGAGTGACTATGAAGCCCATCCGCATGTGGATTTATTTGTTGGCTTTGGCGGTGTTGTCACGCGCGAACGCGTCCAACGCGAATCGCCAGTGTACATCACCACGCCAAGCCTCGCCTCCATTTTGCCACTGGCAATTGGCTTACGTGGCAACACGCCCAGCAGCAAAATGACTTACGATGCTGGCATTCAAGATATTGCATCTGGTGCTGTCACGTTCAAAGATCCCGCACTTCAAGCAGTGTTTAACAAGGCAATTGGAGGTCAGTAATGTTTAATATTCTAATTGCAGACCATTTAGATGAAAGCGGTTTGGCGTTACTCGCAGCCGCCCCAAACGTCAATGTCCAAGGTCCGTTTGAATTACAGTCTGAGCTTGAAACTGCCCTTTCAACAACCGACGCCCTCATCATTCGGTCCGAAACCGTTGTCGATAGAGCGTTGTTAACACTTGCGCCAAACTTAAAAGTCATTGGCCGCGCTGGCGCAAGATTGAACAATGTCGATATTGAAGCAGTCACCGCCCGTGGCGTGATGGTTTGCCACGTGCCAGACGCGCACATCGAAGCGGTTGCAGAGCACACGATGGCAATGCTGTTAGCCGCTGCTAGACGCATACCGCAGGCTTATCATCAACTACAGACCCACCAAGGCTGGGCACGGCACACCACTCTCGGATTTGAATTGCGTGGTCGCACACTCGGCGTCATCGGCTATGGTCGCATTGGACGGCGTGTGACTGCACTAGCAAGCGCATTTGGCATGCAGTTGCTGGCATATGATCCTTCTGCCGATCCTGACATTGCCAAAGCGAATGGAGTCACCATCGTGCCGCTGGACGAGTTGCTACACCGGAGTGATGTCGTGTCGCTGCATGTGAGTGTAACGCCTGAAACGCAGCACATCATCAATGCCGCAACATTGGCAAAAATGCGCCCTACTGCTTGGCTCGTTAACTGTTCGCATGCAGAACTTGTTGATGAAACAGCCCTTACACAAGCACTAAACAATGGGAGCATTGCTGGCGCAGCGCTGGATACATTAACGCAAGAGCCCCCCGCGCCAGATCATCCATTGTTGCAACATCCGCGCACCGTGATTGTGCCGCATCTCAATCAAAATACGGTAGAAGCACGCGAACACACAAGCATCACCATTGCACAACAAGTCTTAGATGCTTTAGAAGGTCGCGACTACACAAACTTTGTCAATCTTCCGTTTACTACGGAAACCGCGTATAAGCACTATCAGCCATATTTACTGCTAGCAGAGAAACTTGGACGCTTACAAGGTCATTTAGCGAACCCAGCCCGCATCCGAAAGCTCGAAGTTGAAGTACAGGGCGAAGGGCTTGAAAAACTGATCCGCCCAATTGCGGTGGCGCTACTCAAAGGGATGCTGCGTCCGGTTGATGGCGTGCCGATTACCTATGCGAATGCGCCGATGATTGCGCATGCGCAGGGCATCCAAATGCAGCAAACGTTAGGACTGCGTGTTGTAGATTACCCAAATCTGATTTCATGTCGCGTGCACTGGGACGGCGGATCGCAGACTTTGGCAGGTGTATTGTTTGCTGGAGATCAGGTAAGGCTGGTGCAATATGGAGATATTCGCATTGACGCACGTCCTGAGGGAAATATTCTGTTCTTAGAAAATCATGACCGTCCCGGCATCATTGGTGAAGTCGGCACCATTCTAGGAAATCATGCGGTAAACATTGCGGGCTGGCGCTATGGTCGTAACGCCGCTGGAGATCGCTCTGTGTCCTTTATCAACCTCGATTCACGCTGTCCTCAAGCGGCATTGACTGAGGTCAAAGCTCTCGAAAGCGTGATTGAGTTGCGCTATTTGCGACTGATGTGAGGATAAATCGCCAGCAGGAAATTACATTGGTGACCCTTGTTACGCGAATTTTATTAGGTGGACTGAGTACTGGATTACGCTTTTGAATAGATTACTCAAATTGTATTAGGTAGGCTGAGCTTGTCGAAGCCGAGCTGCGAGTGTAATCACCCCAGGCTAGCGACGTTGCCTTACCTCCGGACGACAAGCTCAGCCTACCCTTCACTCTTACGTATTAGAAATGCGCACGAATAGACGACGATGCGTCTTTACGCAACATGCGTAGATGTGTCATTCACAACGGCCTGCAAGCCTAGAGCAATCAGATAAAACGCGCCTGCGAATAGCGTAAATGCTAGCGCTGGCGGCGTAATGACTTGCCAGAGCGCACCACCGCCAAAGGTTTCTGCGTGGATAAAGCCTTCATAAATCATTGTGCCCCAGTTGTTACTGACGCGGGTAAAACCAAAGAATGAGATAAAACCATCCGCAACGACCGCGCCAGCGACAGCTAGCATCATTTGCAGCATCGCTTGCGGTAACAGATTAGGGACAAAGTGCCTTGCCATAATATGAATCGCACTGCCGCCGACCGTGCGTGCAGCCTCGATAAATGGCCGTACAGAGATTTGTAATGCTTGACCACGCAACACCAGCATTGCTGGACCAACGCCGGTCAGAATTCCATAGACCAAGCCTAGGGCAACTGGTCCCAGATCCCGAAAGCGTGCGCCAATCACCACCATCAAAATTGGTGCTGGAAATAGCAAAAAGACATCCGCAAGATGCGTTAGCAACGCATCCCAGCGACCACGATAGTATCCGGCTGTGACAGCCAAGGCAAGCCCGACAATTGCGGCAGTGAAGCCAGCTGTGATGCCCACAACAAACGAAGCGGTCGTTGCATGCAGCAAGCGACTAAGCACATCACGTCCACTCGCATCGGTGCCGAGCCAGTGACCGGGTTGCGGTGAAACTGGATGCGGGAACACCATCGCATCAAATCCAGTGATGGGGTCATACACGCCACTCGGCCAAATTGTGTTGATCAAAATTACATGGCTGACTGCCAAACAGGCAAAGAAAATAACCAGCAAAATACCAATCTTTGCAGAGCGTTGTCGCCACACGCTGGCTAGCTCTTTACGGACCCAAGACGTTTGTTTCGCACTCATTAGGCTGACGCTCCAAATCGAATGCGTGGATCCAGCCAAGCATAGATCACATCGAGCACCAAGCGCCCCACAAGTGACAGCACCCCAACAATTAGCATGATGGCTAACACGAGCGGCATGTCTTGCCAGTAGAGCCCTTTCCACAGGGCACTGCCAACGCCGGGCCAACTTAGCACATCCTCAATAATGACAATGCCAGTGAGTAAGAATGGCAATGTAATCATCAAGCGGCTTAGCACTGGTAACAAGGCATTACGCACAATGTGACGGTCACGCACTTGGGCTGGTGAAAGCCCTTTGGCCCGCGCCGTTTCTGCAAACTGTGCATTGCGCAATTCGCGCATGCTGGTCTGCATTATCAGGAGCGTTTCCCCCATACTGATCAAGATATAGGTGACGAGTGGTAGCCATGCCAGACGCATGAGATCTAGCGCTTGTGGCAATGCGCCCGCAATCAAAAGCACAAATAGGGTTGTGAGCAAAACAATCAGTGCGCTTAGCGAAGCCCGTAAAGAGGTACGCTGCCGCCGATTGATCAGCCAAACAGCCAGAATTCCAACAACGAACGCGGCTGAAATGAGTAACGCCACGCGGTCTGGCGACCAAGTTGTGCTGCGCCAAACATCACGATCCAGACGCTGCAAAATGCCAACCCCAATTGAGTTGAATCCGACTCGCAGGAACGACACACGGCGGCCAACCGCATATGCAAGTAGCCAAGCGATCCACGGTGGAAACGAAATTAGTGGTGTGACACTTGCGACAGTAATCAACTGCGAAATTGGCTTTGGCAACTGCCACGCCGTGACCTTACCAAGTTGCATCCCAAGCCAAAATGCAATGATGGTCCCGTTGAAAAAAACCAGAAGTGTCATAGGGATCATCAAGCGTAGAATTGCATTGATTGGATGCCCGTAAAATGACAAGCCTAGGTCGGCCCGCGCCAGTCGCCCCAACCAATGAAGGTATTGCTGCCCAAGCGGTAAATTCAAGCCCAATTCTGCGCGAAGCGCTTCACGCTGGGCGACTGTCATCGTCAGACTGAATTGATCTACAAAGTCACCGGGCATGACAATCTGGACAAAGAAAAACATCAGCGTGACAAACAAAAACAGTTTGAGCAGACTGAAGCCAAATTGGCGGATAAGATAACGAGACATGAGGTAAGGTGAAGAGTCTAAGTTACGAGTACCGGCGCTGTTACTCAGACCCGGACTCGCAACAATTATTCTTAGGCCTTTCGGCAATGACTCCATTATAATTACTTCTATGAGCGAACAAGAAAAACCACGTGTTCTGTCTGGCATTCAACCTTCGGGAAGTATGCACCTTGGAAATTACCTTGGCGCAATTCGAAATTGGGTAGATGACCAAGACAAATACAACAATTACTTCATGATTGCGGACTACCATTCGCTGAATACAATTCGGAATGGGACTGAAATGCGCCGCAACCGGAAGGAACTTGTTGCAATGTTGCTAGCCTGCGGGATTGATCCCGAACGCTCAGTATTGTTTTATCAATCAGAGTTACCGGAACATACAGAGTTGGCTTGGATTTTCACTTCATTGTCTCCGCTCGGTTGGCTGGAACGCATGACGCAATACAAAGATAAAATGTCACGCCTTACAGAAACCGCCAGCATCAGCACTGGACTGTTGACATACCCAGCATTGCAAGCTGCGGATATTTTGCTGTATCAAGCCGATTTGGTGCCGGTTGGTGCTGACCAACGCCAACATATTGAGTTCACACGCGACCTTGCTGCGCGTTTCAACAACATCTTTGGCGAGACGTTTGTCTTGCCGAAGGCTGAAATTCGCAAAGAAGTGGCTAACGTGCCTTCATTGACAAATCCGGCCAAAAAGATGAGCAAAAGCAATCCAGATGGTAACGGACGGATTGACCTGCTGGATCAGCCGAATGTGATCAAGAAGAAGTTCAAACGCGCTACGACGGACAGCTTCCGTGACGTTGTCTTTAGCGATGATCCAGAGCGGGCTGGTCTGCTCAATATTCTGTCAATTTACAAGGCAATGACGGGCAAAGATGAAGCCACCATTGAGGCTGAATTTGTTGGCAAAGGTTATGGTGACTTGAAGGTGGCCGTTGGAGAAGCGACTGTTGCGCATCTCGAGCCGATCCAGGCCGAGTACAAGCGCATCATGGCAGACAAGGGTTACATCAAAGAGGTAATGGATGACGGTGCTGACCGTGCCCGTCGCATTGCACGGAAGACCTTACGTAAAGTCCGCCGTAAGATTGGGATGGAATAAGCGGCTTCGATGAAGTCTTAACAAAAAAGCGGGATTGTTCTTAGTGCCAACGCATTGAAAACAATCCCGCTTTTTATTTAAGTTATAGAGCGTTCTCTCGCTAAGCAGCGATTACACCACCCATTGCAACGTACTTTTCGCGGACCAAGTTGAGGATTTCTTTTTCCTCTGCGTGGCGCCCGGTTTCAAGTTTGGAATACACAAGGTCACCGTTGACGGTCACTTCAAATTTACCACCGCGATCTGGCACGATTTCAACATTTGAAATGTAGTGTTGCAATTCACTCATGACGTCATCTACCGCACGGGTAGTTCGAGGCCAGTAGTTTCAAGCTGCGCAATAAACGATTTGGATATCCATTTTTGGCATATTCATATTTTTTCTCCTGAAATTGTGGCAAGTTCAGCGTTTGCCAACATAGCGTCCATATTATAGCGCTTGGCAGACCCCAGTTATGTAATGGTTTGTCCAGTTTTGCAATCACTCTGACATAAATTCTTCGACAACAATGGCGACTTGGGATCGATCCATTAGGAAAACGGCTGCCCCACCGGGCGTTCGCCAGTCTGACAGCATCGTAGAATCGAACGTATAGGTCTCAATTTGGTTCCTTGGAATTTGCTGCGCAACGAGCCCATAGCGGATCATTTCATTGAGCGCAATGTCTGTGTCGTAGTTGTCATTGATCGCAATCCACAGGTCAGGTACCTTGGTGACGAGATCGAACTGTAATGCCGCATCACGGATGCCTAAAATCACCGCCTGCTGGCGTTCGGTGCGCTTGATGTCACTGTCTTGATGCCGCGTGCGGGCATAGCGTAAGGCAGTAATGCCGTCCATGGTCTGCAAACCCGGTTCGACAACAAAGGTCATATAGCCATAATCTTCAGTTGGAAATCTGGCGTCGTAGATGCGCGTTGGCACATCCACTTCAATGCCATCTAATGCATCTACCACTTCAACAACACCTTGGAAGTTGACCATTCCAAACTGTTCAACAGGGATACCGAAGTTCAGGCGCACAACATCTAATGCCGCCTGCGCCCCACCACCGGGCGTGTCATATAGTTCACCAAAGAAATAAGCCTCATTGATCCGCGACTCGGCTCGGCCTTGATTCACAATCTGATTTGGCATAGCAACCCACAAATCCCGCGGGAACGACAGCATGCGGGCCGTATTATTGTCAAAATCTAACCGGACTGCCATCATCATGTCTGTCCGAACCGGCTGACCAACCTGATCTGGTCGCGCATCCACGCCGAGAACCAAGAAGTAATGTACCCCTTTGGGGCGCAAGAAATTGAGCTGTGTAATCGGCTGCTTTGTAATTTCTACAATTTCAGGCAGCGGTGTAGGTGTGGCTGTAGCAGCAGCTTCAACAGTTTGGGTTTCAATGG
>JAHDIM010000161.1 GCA_020630805.1 Anaerolineales bacterium | reverse complement strand
ACCTGACACCTGACACCTGACACCTGACACCTTTATGTACAAACAACGCATTGAAACGCTGTTGCAACATGCAATGGCTGCGAAATTAGACTGTCTCGCAATTGTTCCCGGCCCAAACCTACTGTATTTCACCGGAATGGACTTTCATCTGATGGAACGTCCAACGATTGCGTTTTTCCCAACGCAAGGCGATCCGGTGATGCTGGTGCCTGCATTAGAAGAAGCCAAAGCTGCTAGTAGTGAACTCGGGTTTCAACTCTTCACCTATACGGATGAAGTTGGCCCCGCAGGCGCATTTGCGCGGGCGTTGGGCGCGCTTGGTGCAGCGGCCAACGGACGGTTAGGCGTTGAAGGGCGTCGCATTCGATTCTTAGAATTGGATGGGATGGCGCAGACAGTGTACACGCCAGACTTGGTGAATGCAGATCCGGTTTTTGCCGAGCAACGCATGCGTAAAGATGAGAAGGATCTAGCTGCGGTGCGCAGAGCCGTCAAGATCGCGGAAGACGCTTGGCACGCAACATTGCCAAGCATTAAAGCCGGTGTGGCCGAACAAGACATTGCCGCTGAGCTCATTCTGCAGTTGTTACGACATGGCTCTGGAACGTTTCCGTTCCAACCGATTGTTGCTGCTGGCAAAAATGGCGCGAATCCACATGCAAATGCCGGGGCTTATTTGGTGCAACCGGGCGACTTAGTCACTATTGACTGGGGTGCTTCGGCAGATCACTATTACTCTGACATTACCCGCACGATTGCCATCGCAGGTGCCGATGTGCCACCACGTCTTGAGCGGGCCTATGATGCGGTGCTGACTGCCAATCGGCAGGGACGCGCTGTGGCCAAGCCCGGCGCAACCGGACAAGACGTAGATCGGGCTACCCGTCAAATGATCACGAATGCTGGCTTAGGGGAATACTTTATTCATCGCACAGGACATGGCTTGGGCATGGAGACCCATGAGGAGCCGGACATGAAAGAAGGTAGCCTGATTCCGCTTGAAGTAGGGATGCTATTTACCGTTGAGCCGGGGGTCTATATTCCTGACCTTGGCGGCATCCGCATTGAAGATGATGTCGTAATTACGGAAGACGGTGCGGAGAGCCTGACCACGCTCCCGCGCAGTTTGCAGTATGTGGGGTAGAAAAAGATCAGGGGTTACATCGTAACAATTGTTTGTTTGTTTTGATTAGTACCCCTTAGAATAATCGTTGTATGGAAATTCCCTCCCTTCTCCCTGGTGCTGAACCTTTCTTTCATCGTGGCAACCACATTGGCGTGGTTGTCTTACATGGCTTCACAGCGTCCCCGGAAGAAGTTCGGCCACTGTGTGAATACCTCGCAACAGAACATGACTATACGATTTATGCTCCGCGCTTGACACATCACGGCACGCAAGCGGCGGATATGAATCGGTCGCAGTGGTGGGACTGGTATTTCACCGCACTGGATGCGCACTATGTTATGAGCCAGCAATGTGAAAAAGTGGTGCTCATTGGCCTTTCCATGGGGGGCGCGACTGCTCTGCTTCTGGCTGCCAATACAGACCCAGATGCAGTGATTGTATGTGCGGCTCCCGCAGAAATTGAAAAGACAATTCAGACTCGACTGGCAGGTATGGTTTGGCCGATTCGTAAATTCTCTCCCAAGCTTGGCAGTGAGGACATGAACGACCCGGTTTGGCACCATCGCTATCGGGTGTATCCGCTGCATGCGATTCCAGAGTTAGTGGCCTATGTGGAAATTGTGGAGCAAGTGCTACCACAAGTGACAGCGCCGGCGTTTCTCATCCATGCTGAAAATGATGAAGTCGTCCCGTTTCATAATATGGATACCATCGCCTCATTAATCGGCAGCGCCCGCGTCGACACGTTACCGATGCAAGAAGGAGGGCACCTTGTTCTCTGGAATGACTACCCGCAGCGCCCACAAGTGTTTGCCTATATTGCCGACTTTATTGCTGAACACACGTAGTTTTCACATAAACCATCCACCAACCCCGAGTCGGGTAAAATCAGCTTTGACAACCGTCACCTGAGTAAGATACGCTCAAGTGCATACCGCGACACCGTCGCAAGTGTTCCGACCTGCTTATGTTTGAGTGGCAACTGCCCATAATTCACTGGCTGCAAAGCTTGAGCCCCGGCCTAGACATGCCCATGCGCATCATCACGGCGATGGGAGATTTTGAGTTCTATATGCTCATTATTCCCATGTTGTACTGGTGTGTAGATCCACGGCTAGGGTTATGGTCCATGATGGCTGCGGGCTTGTCACATCTGACAACGACGTATTTTAAGCAGGCCACCCACTTCCCACGGCCCTACTGGGCATATGACTCCGTAAAATTGCTGCTCCCTGGCGGGGCTGGCGACTTTTCCACACCGTCCGGACATGCAAGCGGCACGCTGGCTTTTTGGGGCGCGATTGCGCTGCACTACCAGAAGCGCTGGATTTGGACTGCTGTCATTATTTTCTGTGCTTTGGTCGGGATTTCGCGCGTCTATTTAGGTGTTCATTTCCCAAGTGATATCCTGCTAGGCTGGGGCTTAGCCATTGTGTTGCTCTTGCTGCTTTTCGTTGGACGTCGAATGTTGCCTGCGACCTTAGGCCTACACAAGACTGGACGGGCAATTTTCTATGCCTTCATGCTATTTACCGCACTGATTGCTATTGGCGTGGTCATTGTCTTGGTCAACCAAGTGCCAATCTGGGTTGAAGAAGCGCCAGATGCATTTTCAATGGGCGTCTACTTCCGCGATGGTGGCATTATGTTTGGCGCTTTGGTCGGATACATTCTGTTGAGCCGCGACTTACGCTACAGCGCGGAAGGCTCTGTTATCCAAAAGATTGCGCGCTATGTGTTTGGTTGTATTGTCTTGGTCGGTATATGGATTGGTCTAGACATCTTGTTTGAACCGCTTGCCCCAGAAGCCTCACCTTTGGGTCTTGGCTTGCGGTTTGTTCGCTATATGGCAATGGGCCTCTGGGTTGGATACATTGCCCCACTAATTTTTGTTTGGACTGGACTTGCGGGACGCCAGAAGCGCCGTAAAAGTGCTGCATGAGTAGACGCCGCCGTAGAAATCAAGATGCCACGCGCCGTATGCGGCGCATCATTTTGACCATCGTCATTACCCTAATGGCGTTGGGTGTTTTGTGGTATTACACTGGCTATAGCCTGATCATGGCAGTCTACGACGTTCTGACCGTCATCGGGATCACCATTGTGATGCTGGTTGTGATGAGCCAGTTTGTCCTACCTGTCACCACCAACGAAGATCGTTCCAAAGCTTGGCAACGCATGACCGCTTTTATGACACGCTCCGATGAGCCTGTGTTAGTTGTCAAAGACGGTCAAGTTATTGCCAATCGTGGGGAAGATCGTAAAAGTGGTCCGGGCGTGATCTTGGTTTATCCTGGCAATGCGGTGGTTGTCCAAACGGCTACAAGCTACGTCAACTCATATGGTCCGGGTGTTGTGTTTCTCGAACGTGGCCAACGGCTGCGCGACTCGCTAGAACTCCGCGAACACGTCTATGAAGTCTCCAACGCCAACGCTCGCACGCGGGACGGCATTGAACTAAAAGCCGACATCATTGTGCGATTTATGCTCTCGCGCGGTCCTGACCGCCCTGAACCGGGCAACTGGAGCGACGAAAGCGGCCCACCTTACTACTTCGATGAAGCCAGCGCTTTTGCTGCCGTGTATGGCGGTGAAGCAGTTGAAAAGGAAACCAGCTCCCGTTGGTCAGACTTGCCCACGCAAGTGGCTGTGGATCTGTGGCGCGAACTGCTCTTAGGTTACTCGCTAAACGAACTCTTCCCTGAAGAACGCGAAGTCGATCACGTCAATCAGAATGCGCCGTATGAAAAAATTCAAAAAGCGCTGCATCGGCGCATGGTGACTGGGCAACGTGAAGCGACTCAGATCGACTTTGGCCCAATCGAACGCAATGTGCTTTCCCGGCGTGGTGTTTCCATTCGCTCCGTAGAGATCCGCAACGTCCGGGTTCCGACAGAACTGCAAGAAAAATTCAAAGATCAATGGCGTTACCGCTGGCAGCGGAATGCCAACGAACGCGCTGCTAGTGCAGATGAAGAAATTAGTGCGAAGCGTCGTGAAGGTAGCCGCCAAGCGCAGTTTGATTACATTACCAACTTTGGCGAGTCGATTCCTAATCCAGATTTACATTCAGACAAGCAAATTCTGATGCGCCTTATCGATCAAAGTATCGACGCGACGGATCGCCCTAGCATTGCGCGTGAAATTGAGTCGCAGCTCGACACCATCGAAATGATGCGCAACTGGCTCAACAACTTCGATGAAGACGGTCGCTGGAGACGGTCCAACGTATGAGTGTCTTCAACGGTCGTTTCCCACGTTTGCAGCGTGATGTTTCGGTCGCCACCATTTTGGCGCGTACCGAAGCTGGTGAAAAGCTGCGCTATCGCTTGCTGTTGCTGGTGTTTGGCGCCTATTGGTTGTTCACGGCCATCATCGAACAAGAGCCCCGCCCAGACTGGCTATCTACCTTTGTCACAGATGGCCTTGCGTTTCTAATTCGAGGGTCTGTGGTTGGTCTGACGGTCTTGTGGCGGTTTATCAACCCCAGCGTCTTAATCGTCTTGATCTTGCCGTTCACTGTGCTGACAGTGCTGGTCATTCTAATTATTTTCTACCTAGGTAGCTCCGGTATTCGTGAAGACAGCCCATTGCTGGCGCGATTAGTTGTCTTTATTGCGGCCTTCATTTTCCTATCCATTTGGATCTTTCTTGGGCTAGGTCAAAGCAATGTCGCCACGCCAGATTGGGCCTTTACACTAGCGAATAATTTTGTGCTGTATGTGGTGTCGCCGATTGCGGTGGTGCTCTCCCAGATTTTTTGGGCGCTGTTTAGCTTTCATGTGCTGAAGCACTTTGTGTTCTTTTTTGCCGGTATTTGGATTGCGTTGCAAGTTGGAACGGCATATCTGGCTGACCTGTTCGAAATGAAAGACCGCAGTGCGGCCTTGCCTTATCTGAACGCTTCAATTTTTGGCGGCGGACGGCTAACCAGTATCTTGTTTGGTGCAAATTTGCCAAGCATTACGATTACGAACGGCGGCGTTAGTGACAGCGCAAAAGATGGTCCATTGTTCAAAATTGGTGGGCCAGGGTATGTCTCAGTGCACCTTGGGAGTGCGGCGTTGTTTGAACGGATTGATCACAGTACAGAGGTTGTGCCGCGCTCACAAGCTACTGGCGGTGGGCGCAGCATGCGGCGGCATCGTTTGGATGGATACGAACATCTCCGTGAAATTGTAGACTTGCGCGAACGTCAGGTGCGTGTCCCGTTTATGCAACTCACTACGCGTGACGGTTTGGCAGTCAAACTCACGGATGTGCAAATTCGCTACCGCATTGCGCGGCATCAGGTCAGCACGCCAGCAAACCCATATCCATTTGAAGATGAAGCCATTCGCCGCGTGGTGTATGGACAGCCCATTAAGCGCAACTTTGTCATGACAGACAATGGTATTCAGCCTGTTGATGATGACTTTGACGACGAAAAAGACCTCAACATGCAGTGGAGTCTCAACGTTGCGGATCATGTCAAAACGCAACTGAGTGAATATCTCCGGCGCTATAGTTTGGATCAATTGCTCCAACCTGGCGCAACGAGTAAGCTACGCACCGACTTAACGAATCTGTTCTACCGAAAGAATGTCCGCCAAGCGTTTGAAGCGTTTGGGACGCAAATTGTTTGGGTAGGCGTTGGGACGCTTGAAGGCGCTAAGTCGCTGGACATTGACACCACTCAAATTGAGCGCTGGCAAACAGACTGGCTACAAGAGGTCAAGTCCAGCCCGACACTAATGCAAGAGCAATATCTCAAGACGTACAGCATTGAATATGCCACGCTTTTGACTGAAATTGCAGAATGGTTTGACGAGCAAGATGTTGATGACCTTGCTTCATTCAGTATGCAGCGTGTCATTGCGCAATACGCTAATCAACTGGATCGACTCAACAATAAGTTCGGTGAACGCGCGCCAGAAGCAGCTTTAGAACTCGTCAACGATCTCAGACGCCGGACTGGTCCAACTAGCATCGGCACTGACGATATTCTGTTCTCGTAAATTCTCAGTAGTGACGTGGCCCTCATTGCAGGTCACTCTGAAATTACAACACCCCATTAATCATTCAGCAATTCAACAACGCATCAATTAAGCAATTCCATCTATGCCAACCTTAAACTACAGTCCGTCCGTACAAACGGCCAAAGCCGCAAACGGCGCGCTCGTCGCGCTTGAATCTACCGTCATTTCCCATGGTTTACCGTATCCACAAAACCTGACCTTGGCGCAGGAAATGGAAGCAGTGGTCACTGAAAATGGTGCAACGCCAGCTACCATTGCATTGATTGACGGTGAAATTCAGATTGGGTTAGACGCTGCGAATTTGAATACGCTAGCCACAGCAGATGATGTGGTCAAAGTCAGTCGTCGTGACGTTGCGGCAGTTGTGGCCCGTAAACGCCATGGCGCAACCACAGTCGCTTCGACGATGCTGTTTGCGCATATGGCCGAGATTGGCGTCTTTGCAACTGGCGGGATTGGTGGTGTCCACCGCGACTCCAACTGGGATGTCTCAGCGGATCTGATTGAGCTAGCACAAACGCCGGTCGTCGTGGTGTGTGCAGGGGCAAAATCTATTTTGGACTTGCCGGCCACGATGGAGGTGTTGGAAACCTATGGTGTGCCCGTCATTGGCTATCAGACAGACGAATTGCCAGCATTCTTCACCCGTGAAAGTGGAATTGGGTTACAAATTCGGGCTGACTCTATTCAAGACATTGCTGACATTGTACAAACGCAGCGCACGTTGGGATTGAAGTCAGGCATCTTAGTGACCGTGCCAGTGCCAGAAGACGTCGCAATGGATAAAAAAGACGCCGATGCTGCCGTTGAAGAAGCGATGGCGGCTGCAGTGGCACAAGGGATTCACGGGAAAGCGCTGACGCCGTTCCTGCTGCAAAAAATCGGTAAGCTTACGGGCGGCGAGAGTGTAGAGACCAACTTGGCCTTCTTAAAGCAAAACGCCGCTGTCGCGGCGCAAATTGCGGTGGCTTTGCAGTAGGAAAGCCTTTTGCCGTGACATGGCAGGCCATGTCACGGCAAGAAATTTCTTTTAGCCTTCGCCAGTAGCGCCTTCTTCTGCTGGAGCGGCTTCCCCTTCGCCTTCGCCCTCGGCATTATTTGCAGGACTGGTTTCTAAGAAGTCCACCAAGACAAACTCCCCACTTTGGACGAGTTGTTCCCCAACGTAAATATCTACGCGGTAAAAGCCGGTTTCCCACTCTTCACCATCTTGATAGGGGTTGTAGTCCACAAAGCCATAGCCCGTTTCTACGCCGTTCCACGGAATTGTGGTGACGTGTAACAGGAAGTCGTCTCGATACCAAACTTCAGTCCATTGTACGCCCGGTTGCATCCCAGTGTATGAGAACCAACCTTGGAGCTCTTTGACATCGCTTAAGAATGGAATATCGAAGTAAGACGCTTCATTTTCAATGGTGAGGTCTGCACCGTTGAAGCCGGTCCCAAATAGCACTGGACCATACAGAATTCCTTCTGGAACCGCAATCTCAACATTGATTGGTTCTACAAATTCAGTCGGGAAACCGGGTGTGACTGGGAAATCTGGAAAGCCAACGGTAGGTTCCGGCGTTGGCGTTGCTGTTTCTTCAGGGGTTGGCGTGAATTCCGGTGTTGGGGTAACCGCTGCTTCAGTTTCAACAATTGACGTTGCGGCAAGGCTAGTAGGGTCCGGTCCGCCGACGGCAATATCGCCAACTTCAACTCGCACAGCATTTGGATTACGCACTAATTGGATGAGGGTTGGTCCAATGATGTAGAGCAATCCGGCCATCAGTAATAAACCGATGCCTAGCAAACCAGAGCGCCATGCACTGAGCATAATGTCGCGGCGGGTTAGGTAAAACAGTTCGCGACTTCCGCGAGCGCGGGTCGTTAAGCTACGGAAAATGCTGAAAACGCCCCAAAGCGCAATTGCAATGACGAAGCCAGGTAAGTAGGTATCGAGTGAGTCCAGAATCATGAGCGAAATGCCTCAAGGCACAGAAATCTTACCGCAAATTGTGTAATCTGACGGCGTGATTTACCCAATGATGCCTGACGGTTTGCACACGTTGAGCCTTAGCATAACGATGATGAGAAGCTAATAAGTCTGCTTAAAAGCTACGTATAATTATTTGTATGAAACGCTATTTACTGATGCTAGTCGCGCTAGTGCTAGGCAGTTTACTGCTAAGTGCGTGCTCTACTGCAACCACCGAAGCTGAACCGGCTGAAGAAGCCGCTGCGGCACCGTCTGTACCGCCGCTTGGAGAAATCACTGAGGATGCAAGCTTTGTGACGGCGACTGGTCGTCTACAATTTATCAATTCGTTTGCAGATTGGTGAACCACTTGACGTGCTAATGTCCCCGTCGTGAACGGGCTACACGAAGAGTTTGGAGAACGGATGGATTTTATCCGTCTCAATGTTGATAATTCTGACCATGACGTTGCGCGCGCCGAACTAGGCCTAGCACAGCGCTCACACTATGTGCTCATCGATCCAAATGGTGAAGTCATCCGGCGTTGGGCCGGACCGCTAGATCCGGATGCAATGGCCGCGCAATTCAACGCAATTCTAGAAGAACGCGGATTCTAAGATCTAAGTAGAGAGTAGAGAGTAGAGAGTA
>JAHDIM010000160.1 GCA_020630805.1 Anaerolineales bacterium | reverse complement strand
GGTAGCTCTTTGAGTGGACCAGTTTCGATTTTCTCTGCCGCGTCTTCCAATGCTTTCAAGGATGGATATTTCAACCTTGAATGGAAAAAGCCTTTGAGGGTGTTCACATATGAGTTGCGCACTAAGCGTAACTCTTGCTGCGTAATTGGGCACTCATTTAGTTGGCCATCTCTTAGTCGTGCATTGAAAATGATGTCTACAATCTCTTCAATTTCTTCAATGCTGGTTGGACGATCTGCCCGCGCTTTGGCTTCGCAACCATCGGCCAACATCAGTAGGGCCGACTCGCGGCTTTGCGGCTTTGGCCCCGGATAGGTAAAGTCTGCCATGTCTAATTGTGAGACGTCACCATCGACTTCATCTAACGCCTTGCTGTACTGGTACATGGTCTTGCTAGTGCCATGATGTTCCAGAATTGCACTAACTAACGGCGCTGGCAATTGATATTCGCGTGCCAACTTGGCCCCATTACGTACGTGGTCAATGATGATTTTGGCGCTTTCTTTTGCTGAAATCGTGTCATGGGGATTGATGCCTTCAAGCTGGTTTTCCACATAAAACTCTGGCTTCAATGACTTCCCAATGTCGTGATACAGCGCACCCACGTGTACTAGCAAATCATCTGCGCCAATAATCTGGGCAGCTTGTTCCGCTAAGTTCGCTATCTGGAGACTGTGTTGGTAGGTGCCTGGCGCTTTGATGCGTAACTCTTGCAACAATGGATGGCTCGGACGGCTAAGCTCATGTAACTGCAACGCTGTTGTAAAGCCAAATGGCCGTGCCAGTAAGTAGACACCCATCAGGGAGAGCGATGCAGAGATTAGTCCGTTTGCAAACCCGGCACCTAACAAGGTCAAAATGCCATTGAAGTTGAGCGTCGGATCGTTGAGTCGGAAGATCAGAATGACAATCATATTGACCAGACCGACCGTAACACCTGCACGCAGATAACTGGTGGTTTTGGTTGCGCGGCGCAATGCAATGACAGCGGTAATGGCACCAAACATGTGAAATACCGTGATATCAAACGCGCGGTTGGTTAGGTATCCCAACAAAATTGCAAAGGCAACCGCACTGGCTGTTCCAATGCTTGGGCGGACCCCAATGCTAATCAGCATGGCTAACGTGGCCGCCGGATACAAATAAGGCAGTACGGTGCGGACTAACATGAATCGTCCTAAAAAGAGGAAGATCAAGACCAATATGCCAATGTAAATAAGGACGCGCAATTCATAGCGACGCTCATACGCATAGCGCCATAAAAATGCGCCCAAAATGGCGAGGAATAAAACGGTGGCTAAGAAAGGCGGTAAATATTGTTGCCACCACGTGCGATTGTCTTGCAGCAGTTCAAACGCTTGTAAAGCCTCAATGTCTTGGGCATTGATCACCCGACCGCGATTCACAATGGTCTGACCGTTTGCGTAATTCAACGAAACAGGTTCAATGGCGTCTTTGGCGGCTTGGCGTGTACTTTCGGTTACAGCCTCATTGAATAATGAGTTGGGTGTGACAAATTCCGTCACAATCGTACTGATGATCTGCGCTTCTTCTTCATTGAAGGCCACCCGCACTAGCAACGGAATACGCTCTTGGGCTTGGGCTAACCGATCTTCGCGGACAACACCGGCCATCACGGCTTCAATGAGCCGTAAGACTTCAACCTGAACCAAGTTCCAGCGATTTTCCGGCAAATTCAGTATGCTGGCACTGTCAGCTAGCCCTAACGACGCATGTGTCAATTCACCAATATCGTTGATTTTTTGAGACGGACTGGCATAAGTATCTGCGCGAACAGATTCAATGTAATTGAGAGCTGCCTGGGCTCGCGTAATTTGTTGACGTGTGATTTGCGTGTCAGGCGGGTCATAAACTGCTGACACTGCAGCGGCTGCCGCTTCACGCGCTTCTTCTGTCCGGATTTCGCTCACGTAGCTGCCGGAATACGGCGCGACAATGTCGACTGGGGCGACATCGCCAATTTCAAGATTTACAGTTTGGTTTCCGCCAGTAATGGGAGTGAGCAGCGCCACCATTGCCAATATCAAAAAGACAACAACAACTGCTGCAGAGCGAAGAATGGGTGGCCAGTTGACCGATGCTAAATTCCAGCGCCGAACTGGAAGATTAAGCGACATAAAGAGTGGTGGGCGTCACCGTAGTCACGCCCACATTGAAAGAGTTTACCTAACCTGCGTTGCGTAAGAGTTCACTTACAATGCTGCTAACAAGCTTGCCATCGGCTTTGCCACGCGTTTCAGGCATCAGCAATTTCATAACAGCGCCCATGTCTTTGGGTGAACTTGCGCCGGAATCGGCAACGGCTTTAGTTGCCAAAGCCATGATTTCATCTCGGCTCATTTGCGCTGGCAGGAATTCTTCCAGCATCTTAATCCGATTTTGCGCTTGCGCCGCCAAATCTTCACGACCCGCTTTCTCAGAGTCTGAAGCAGATTCTCGCAAAGACTTCACTTCTTTTTGAATGACGGCCAAAACGTCTTCGTCCGTAACTGTCTTTTTCTGATCAATTTCGATCTGTTTGACATTAGCTTGGACTGCACGAATTGTCATTTTCTTTTCCGCATCTCCGCTTTTCATTGCGGCCTTCAAGGCGGTCATTAATTGATCTCGTATTGTCATAATTCTCTCTTGTGTCTCAACACGAATGGGGTGGATAAATGCGGGGTGATTGCTTTAACAAATGAGTTCCACAAGTCGATTTTAGCACAGCATTAATGCAAGAGAATTTGCAATTCGTTGGGATTTTGGAGGAATTGTGGCAAGGTAAATTTGGGCAACAAGTCAGTGTAGGTGTTCAGTAAGACATCTGACCTTTGTTACGCAGCGTTGTGACATTAGGGCGCATTCCAGTCACTCAAGAACACTGTTTCTAGATAACTATAGATTTCAGTAGACCGCATATTCAAGGCCAACTCCCGATTTGTTTTGTGCGAGGCCTCACTACCATTGATACTGCCAAGATGGGTATATCCCTCTGTCCCATCCCATGCCAGGATCAACTTGGCGTGAATGTCGTCATGGGTCACGCGTTTAACTTTGCATTCCAATGTTAGATGTTCAATTGCAGCAATTGCGTTAACGTAGTCGCAGGTGGCAGTGTTGTCGGTGGCAGTGGCTGTTGGCCGCGTCAACGCGCCATTGATCTCAATCAATAAATCGTTAAGCAGGATACGGACGTCTGCACCTTTTCTGGCGGCCTCAATATAAGCTTCTAGTCGTGGATTTGGTGCTGTTACAGGTGAGTCGGTACTCTCAGATCCCCAGTAGGTGCGCTCATACAATTGCTGTACATATAGCTTGCCATTTGAGCTTGCTGAGTTTTCGATCAACGCAATAATGCCATCTTCTCCAGCTAAGGTTTGCTCAGGTGCGTGCAGTATTGAAAATTCCACCGCAGACTGCGGCATTACAAATGGCTGCGGAAATTGCACCTGATAGGTAGTATTGTCCAATGCGAGGTAAGGCCAGGGAGGCGTGTCGTCTGGCGCCTGCCACGGCACAATGTCGTAGTGACCGGCTGTACAAAATCCGGTTGCGGTTACTGTCACGCAAGGCTGAAAGTCTGCTTCCCACAGCATTTGAACATACTGGACAACGTCAGCAGCAGTTGTCACAATTGCGTATCCACGGTTGCCTTGAGTTCCATTTGACTTGTCGTCCTCTGGGAGAGAATACGTGTCCCAATTTTCTGTTGCAACGACGACCTTTTGTGTTGGGGTTCCGGCATCTATCAGCATAAACTTCGCGTGATAATTCCGGTAGCGCGTTCCAGACCCAGATCCTTCACCTTGGTAGTTGTTGGACATCAGCCAGCATTGCCCGTCATAATCAAGTGTATTGGCCGGGCGCGTACGTCCATTTTGGCCCGTGGCAAGATGTCGGCAGACCCAATCTTGCATTTCAGATGTGCCGCCCGGTGGGCTGCCTTCCAATAATGCTGTAATTTCTACGCCTGCATGGTTCTTTTCAGCCAATGCCATTGCCAACTGGGGATGTTCAAAGGTCAAGCCCACAATCTTTATTGACTGCTGGGCTGCTTGAATGTGTTCCATCAAACCGGTGTATAGATTGTCTGGCGCTACCAGTATCTGCACATATGGGGCGTTTTCAGTTGTACGAAATCCACGCCAATATCCATTTGTAAAGTAGTCAGGCACGGTCTCTAACCAGCCAGGATAAATTGCGCGGCGACCTTCAACGGGATCTGTGTGGCTATTTACCCAGTCATCTGCCGTGTCAGTGTCAATAAAGATGTTGTTTTCATGACGGCGTACCAAGATTTGCCCATTCGTACTAATCTGGCGTGATACCGCATAGGGAAATACGCCCGCTCCAGACCAATGCCCAGCTGGGATATCAGATAGAGTGCCATTCTCATACAAAATTGCATCTGCCACAGACGCATCGGGACGATAGAGAATGACTTCGTCGCCGCTATTGCTCAGAGACATTGCACCGCCACTCAAGTTTGGAATGGTGGCATCATCATCGTCGCGATATTCAAAATCTGGGGCAAAGCCGAATTCGACCTTGAATTTAGCTGCGCCTTCGGTGAACCAAACAATGTGATTTGGCTCCAGCCAATAATCGGTCGTGATGGTGGCTGTCTTTTCATCATCACTAAGCTGCCAACCATTGAGGTTGACAGATTGTGTGTGTGTATTGATCAAGGCAACAGCTTCGTTGGTCTCATTTGAGATTTTTGTGTCATAGTAGATAGCGTAAAGTAACACGCGCTCGCCATTGGCAAGAGTGGGGGAAGAGAGGGTAAAAAAACTAAACCCCAATAGCAATATTGGAATCAATCGTTTCATGGCGATGCAACTGGTTATACTTAAAGATATGGACTTGCGACAAAAACGTGCCCGACTGCGGCAGTTTGCAGCGGAAACTAATCCACAGCAGGCTATTGCAGCTCACTACGCCTTGCACTACCCAGAAAGCAAAGTGAGCCTGCATCTTCATTCTGTTAACGATCAAATCGATGGTTTTCTGGTATCAGCCCGAACTGGCTTTGATTTGTTTCGCCCGTTTGTTGCAACCTATGCTGAGAATGAGAATAGTCTGCGCCGCTTGCTGCAAGCACGCTTGTCGCCTAATCGCGAAGTCTTTTTGCATGCACCGGCTGAGTTAGGCCATGTCGTCTTTTCCGAAATGCGCGTCGCAGAGCCAACCTTGTTGCGGATGTTGCGCTTAGAACCTAGCCGATTTGAACATAAGGTCAATATTTTGACCGTGGGCCGTCGCACTGAACGCGGCTTTCCATTTTTTGAAATTCGCAATGAAGATGTGTCATTGGCACAGGCTGGTGTCAATTGGCGGTCACCGTCGTTTGCAGAGGTGTATGTCAATGTGCATCGGCAGGCGCAAGGGCGCGGCTATGGATTTTCAGTTCTCAATGCGTTAGTAAGCGAGCTGCTTCAGAAAAGCATCATTCCTTACTATGTTGTGGATGACAACAATACGCCATCCATCAAACTAGCAGAAAAGGTTGGCTTTACTGACACAGATGCCCGCTTTTTAGCAGGCTATGCCACGCGCAATGCTTGATTTTTGAAGCGCGAATCGTTTATACTCTGCACGCAAAAAATAGCATATTGGAGAGGTCGCATAGTCTGGCCTAGTGCGCCCGGTTGGAAGCCGGGTAGGGCGCTCCGCGCTCTCGAGGGTTCGAATCCCTCCCTCTCCGCAGTAAGGACGCATCTTTTATGATGCGTTTTTTGTTTGTATGTGAGCAAATGTTGTGATTCGTCAGAGGCCATAGTCTTGAATTGCACGTTCGACGTTGCTCAGTGGGGGACGTATTACATTATTTTTTCTGTCAAAGTTGAAATTTTGGCACAACAGTTGATCACACACTTTTGAGTTGACACTTTTTTTCAGCCTCCGACAATGGTATGATTCACAGTGCGACGGCGAGATGCTGAAGGTTTGGTCCTGCGCGGCTGACGCCTTCGGAACCCCGCCAGGGCAGGAATGCAGCAACGGTACGGAGATCCGTCGGGGTGACGCAGGGTTGCCGAACTGGAGTCGAGTCGTCGTGGGAATTATGATGGGCACGCAGCAATGCGTGCCTTTTTTATTATGCCAATTCAGGTGAACATGCTCCGTCACTTGCTTACTCAATTTGGGTGGCGAGTCTTTATTTTGCTCAGCATTCTGGTGATGTTGGTTGCTTGTAGTTCAGATGTGACAGACCAAGCTGTCTCTGTAGAAGATGGCATTGCAGTTGTTTCAGGGCAGATCACCGAGGTGGTCGTGCCGGATGATTATGAAACTGTGTCTGCAATCATTAATGCAGCTGCGTTTCAAGTCGGTGCTGATGATCTAGTCTTGGTAGATGACGTTCCAATTGCCGCAACTGCTTTACAAGCACCACTGTCAGCATTGCCTGAACGGATCGAAATTCGGCGTGCCAGAACGATCAACGTGGCGTATGGCGCTGATACACTGACGCTGGTGACCGCCGCAGATACCGTTGCGGATGTGATTGCGCAGTCTGGCATTGCAATTTCAGATCAGGATAAGGTGTTTCCAGATCGTGATGTGGCACTGCAACCGGGCATGACGATTGTCGTACAACCGGCTGATCGGGTTACGGTGTTAGTGGATGGCGAAGAACTTAGCTTGGCAACATCGCAAACTCGCGTTGGTGCAATTTTGGCAGAGGCCAATGTCCACCTCACTGCAATGGATTATGCTATTCCACATGTGACTGAACTTGCTGGTGACGTGATTGAAATTGTGCGCGTCAACGAGGAAGTGGTAACCGAGTCAGATCCTATTTCGTTTGAAACATTGTCGCAGCCAGACCCTGAACTGCCGTTAGATAGCACGTCTGTGACGCAGCCAGGCCAGTTGGGCTGGCGGACGCGACAGATAAAAGTGCGGACGGAAAATGGGGTTGAAGTCGCTAGAGAATTGACCGGTGAATGGATTACGCAACAGCCAACGCCACGCATCATTGGCTATGGGACAAATATTGTGGTGCAATCCGAAGTAACCCCAGACGGCCCAATTGAGTATTGGCGTAAGATCAATATGTATGCGACGTCATACTCTCCATCCAGAGCCGGAACTCCAGTCGATGCGCCTTGGTTTGGGCTGACACGGTCCGGTGAAAAGCTGGTTAAAGGCCTTGTCGCGGTTGACCCATCTGTTATTCCATTAGGGACATTGCTCTACATTGAAGGGTATGGCTTTGCCAAAGCCTCTGACACGGGCGGTGGCATCAAAGGCAAGTGGGTGGATCTTGGCTATGAAGATCATGACTGGGTCAGTTGGCGCGCCTATGTTGACGTGTATATCTTGACGCCGGTGCCGCCTGCTGACCAAATTGTCTGGGTAATCCGCTAGTTTTATGACTGATCCATTTTTGTCGCTTGCGACACTGCGCCCGCTGCTTGAGCACCATAGTGTGCATCTCAAGAAAAGCTTAGGCCAAAACTTTATGATCGATCGCAATCAGCTGGAGCGGATTGTGGCGGCAGCTGAGCTTACTGCTGACGATGTGGTTTTAGAAGTTGGCCCCGGCGCAGGCAGCTTGACTCGCTTTTTAGGCGGTGCGGCCCGCGACGTTGTCGCGGTGGAGCTAGACCAGCGGTTATTGCCTGTTTTGGAAGAAACGCTGGCCCCGTTTAGCAATGCCCACGTTGTTCATGGCGATATTCTGGAACAAGACATCGCTGAATTGCTTCCAACGGCTGACACCTATAAATGTGTTGCCAACATTCCGTATTACGTGACTGCGCCGATTATTCGGCATTTGTTGGAAAGCGATCCGCGGCCGTCTGTGCTGGTGCTGACCATGCAGTATGAAGTCGCTCAGCGCATTGTCGCTAAGCCTGGCAACATGAGTTTGCTAGCGGCCAGTGTGCAGTTTTATGGCACACCAACGTTAGTTGGTAAGATCCCCGCTGGCGCGTTTTGGCCGCCGCCGAAGGTGAGCTCTGCCATCCTCAAAATTGATGTGTCGAATGCCGCCGCGCATGACGTGACAGATATTGACTGGTTTTTCAAAGTCTTGCGGGCTGGCTTTGGCAAAAAGCGCAAGCAACTGCTGAATGGCCTTAATCAAGGTTTGCCGTTTACCAAAGCTGACCTTGCCGATGGAATGGAAACAGCCAACATTGACTCCAAGCGCCGCCCCGAAACACTGTCGGTCTCCGAGTGGGTGGCGCTCGCAGAAGCGCTGTTGCCGCTAACCACCAGAGAGTAGCGTTTCTAAAATTGGCATCAGCTCCGCATTGAGTGTGGCATAGCCCGCTTCATTGAGATGCAGTAAATCGAAGCTATAAGCTGGATCTACGCTTGCATGACCGTTCAACAAAATCGGCATAGTGTCTAAGACGGTGACATGCTCTAGACTGTGCTTGGATGCAATGTAAGTGTTGACATCTGTAATTGCCACTTCAATTTCCTCTGACCAAACTAACCGTCGGCTCAGCGGCACTTCACCCACTGGAAATACCGTTGTTAATACGACGTGTGCACCTTCGGACTGCGCTTTTTCAAGTAGTGCATCAATATTGTTTTTTGTGTTTTGAATAATCACATCCTGCGCGTCTGGAAACAGTGGCAGGGTCTTCAAGTCATTGATCCCAATCTGTAAAACAATAATATCTGGCTGTAACTGGGGCACATGGTAAATAAAACGTTCTTTGCTTTGGACGCTGGTTTCTGAACCGACCCCACGGTTGTAAACCGTCGCAATTTCCTCTAATCCTTCTGGCATTTTCCACTGAAACGCGCGCGAGTCGCCATAAAACACAACAACCGACTGGTTGCTTTCAATAGGTTCCTGTTGCCATGGGTGATACCGCACTCCCAACGGATT
>JAHDIM010000159.1 GCA_020630805.1 Anaerolineales bacterium | reverse complement strand
ATGAAAATGAAAACTTGACCGTAGACTTTGGTTTCTACTACAACTTTGACTTAGCCTTGATCAAGACCATGACCGCTGAACTGCCAGTAGCACCTGGTGATACTGTGACCTTTACGATTACGGTCATCAACCAAGGCACTGTGGATGCGTTCAACGTCGAAGTGACTGACTACATTCCAGCTGAGCTAACGCTGACCGCATTTGGCAGCAGCACCGGCGATGTGAATGTTGATCTTGAGACTGGTATTGCAACCATTGCTGAACTGCCAGCTGGTGAAACAACCGCTTACGAACTGTCATTCACCATTGACCCAGACTTCCAAGGCACCAGCCTGATGAACTGGGCTGAAATTAGTGCCGCCGATGACGACGATGATCCAAGCAATGATCCACCAGTCGACATCGATAGCACGCCAGATAGCGAAAACCAAAACACGCCAGGTGAAGAAAACGGCACCTACATGGATGACGTAACTAACGAAGACGGCAAGAATGGCGGCGACGAAGACGACCATGATCCAGCTTTGCTGACTGTTGGGCAGGTCTTTGACTTGGCACTTCTCAAGACTGTAGTCACGACTGAAGTGCTGTCACTTGGTGACGAAGTTGTGTATGCGATCAATGTTGAAAACCAAGGCTCACTGGATGCGTACAGCATCAGCGTGATTGACTATGTGCCAGAAGGTCTAATCTATGTCAGCAGCAACGCGGCTGATGTAAATGAAACCGAAGACGGGGCAGCCGTGGCTGTGACTGACGGCGGACTAGATAGCAACGACAATTTACTGCTGTTGATTGATACGCTAGCGAAAGGTGATGACGTTACGATTGAAGTGACGTTTGAAATTGACGCTGACTTCACTGGCACCTCAATTACAAACTTTGCCGAAATCAGCGCGGCTGACGATGACGAAGATCCGGACAATGAACGGCCAGTAGACGTTGACAGCACGCCTGACAACGAAAACGAAAATACGGACGGGGAAGACGAGAATCTCGTCGATGACGTGACGAATGAAGACGGCAAAGACGGTGGTGATGAAGATGATCATGACCCAGCCACCATTAGCTTGAAGCAACCAATCTTTGACTTGGCGCTCATCAAGCGCGTGCAGTCAGATCAGACTATCTTGCCCGGTGGCGATGTGGTCTTCACGATTGAAGTCATCAACCAAGGTCAAAAGGATGCCTACAGCATTTCCGTGACTGAATATCCTGCGGATGAAATGACGTTCAAGAGCCTAAACGCTGCTGACGTGACTGAAACCGAAGACGGCAACGACGTTGTCATTACCGATGATGGCAGCGGGGCGTTCACGATTGACACGCTCGCTGTTGGCGACAGCGTAATTGTTGATGTCACCATGACGTTAGCAGACAATGCGACCGGTGAATTGGCGAACTATGCTGAAATCAGCGCGGCGGATGATGATGAAGATCCTGACAATGATCCGCCAGTGGACATTGACAGCACGCCAGATGATGAAAATCAAAATACTGACGGTGAAGACGACAACTTGGTTGACGACAGTGTGACCGAAGACGGTACTAATGGTGGTGACGAAGACGACCATGATGTCGCACGCATTGACGTCATTGAGCTGGCCGAAATTGGTGACTATGTCTGGTACGACAATAACTACAATGGTATTCAAGATGCCGACGAAACGGGTGTTGCTGACGTAACGGTCAACCTTTACGACGAAAACGATGCAGTGGTTGCAACTACCACTACCGATGCAACGGGTAAATACTTGTTCAGCAACTTGGTGCCAGGTGTTTACTACGTTGAGTTTGACCTGAATTCTTTGCCAACGAACTACGGCCCAACGCAACAAGACATAGGGTCAGATGACGCCTTGGATAGCGATGCAGATCCAAACACAGGCCGCACCGTACGTACCACCTTGGATGCCAATGAAAGTGATCTGAGCTGGGATCTAGGTGTCTATCAACCTGCAGGGCTTGGGGATGTCGTCTGGTTCGACACCGACGCAGACGGTGTTCAAGACCAAGGCGAACAGGGCATTGAAAACGTAACCGTTCGTTTACTGGATGAAAATGGCACTGTATTGGGCACAACGGTGACGAACGCAACAGGCTACTATGAATTCCGTAATCTGACGCCAGGTGACTACATTGTTGAATTTGTGCCGCCAGCAGGGCATGGGTTCACCATTCAAGAAGCTGGCTTAGACTCAGCAGTTGACAGTGATGCTGACCGCACAACAGGTCGCAGTCGCTTGATTAGCCTGTCGGCAGGCGAGTTTGACCCAACCATTGATGCAGGTCTTGGCTCTGGGCAAGTGTTGGCAGCCATTGAAGCTGAAGTGGCTGCACGTGCTGCCGCGCAAGCGGCAACACCAGTGCCAACGAATACGCCAACGCCGTTGCCAACCACAACCCCTGTACCAACAGCTACGCCACAACCGCAACCAACTGCAACGCTTGTATCACAAGCACAATCCGCTACTGTCAATCAAGGGTTGCAATCAGTGGTGATTAGCAAAGCGGTCAGTCAAAGCGTGACGACCGCTGGAGACACGCTGACTTATACGATCAACGTGGTGAATCCAAATAACACTGTGATGACAAATGTGACGGCGTTTGATGTGCTGAGTACCAAGCTTGATTACATCAGCGCGACCACGACTCGCGGCACCATTGGCTACGATGGCGCAACGCGCACAATGACCGCCAACATTGGTGACATGAATGCGAACGAAACCGTCGTGATTACGATCCAAGTTCGCGTGAATAGTCTGGCTGTTGCGCCAGACCGAATTGACAACACAGCGCAGGCCCTTGCTGAAAATCTACCCGGTGTCAATTCAAATGTCGTGAGCTCCCAGCTTATCCCTGACCAAATTCCGACCACGGGTCAGTTTGGAAGCGGCACGCCAGGTGTGGCAGCGGTATATGTCATTATTGTTCTATTGCTTGCAATGAATGGCGTAACAGCTTTGTTACAAAGACGGGAGTTTATGCAATCGTAAACTGCGCAGAAGTGTAGCGATAGACTGCTGTATATAAAGGAAGCGGAGCACTCTCACAGAGGGCGCTCCGTTTTTTTGATTCTAACGCGTTACGCTGAACCCTCTAAATATTTGCTTTACTGACTAGCTAGCGTGTATTTGTTCTTTACTTACTGTATAACTAAATCTTTCCCCAATTAAGATTGTTGGCTTTACCAAATTTCTTAAGTCGATGACAATTTTTTCGTGCTATTCGTCCATTAATATGAGAAATGAAGTGACAAGTAGATTAAGGCGCTTCAGCTTCCACCCTTGCACGTGTAGCTTTTGACCCAATCTTCAATGGGTTTCTTTTTTTCCGACAAAGGAATAATTTGATGGATTTTCTTACCGGTATTTTTAGTCTAAGGTCCCACCAACGTTCAACAATGCACCGCATCATGCGTGGATTGTTTTTTTGTTTAGTAGGCGCACTTGGATTAGTGTTTGTGACAACATCTCCCGTACAGGCAGATACTGCGCCTCAACCAGAATATACGACCGGTGATGGCGCCGGGGCGTTGTTTTTTCAGACGACGGCTGCAGGGTCGTCTTGTGGTGACGGGAACTGGCTAACCTGTAATCCAGGTGTAGGTGGGGATCACTTTTACGAAATTACGCTCCCGTGTAATTGGCCTGCCGGAACAGATTTTCACATCGATATTTTCAGTCCGTATTACTCTACTCAGGACAGTGCCCCAAACAGTTTGGACGAAGCCGGGGATGCTTCAGAGCAGACCCAATTTATTCTGCATGATCTCGGCTCCACGTCTGATGTCTTTGCTACACCGCAAATTACTTCGTCAGGGACCTTAGTCAACACCACTTACCCCGGACAAACAGGTGCCCATGAATGGGTGCGTTATTACACTATTGATACCACCAATCTCGCTAGCGTCTGTGGGACTTATATTTTGCAAGATGTTACGAGTGCGTTGACGGGCAACACCCGCAATGGCTATGCGCTGCGCACAGGTTATGACAATGACGCAAATGCGAACAACACACCACCAGCCGATTATTCAAATCCGGGTGGGAATACAAGTGGTACCCCAATTGGCTTTGCTGCATCTGAACCTGAAACTGGCGCAAGCCGCACGTCAAACCCGGAAGGCTCTAATTGTGTAACGTATTACTATCAATCTGGGTTGGCAGTTGATCAACCGACGGTCTCATTTTATTGGTTTGATCTTGATTTCACGTCAACCATGAATGTGACGGCACCAGATGGTACGGTTTACTCCAATATTGACATCCAAAATGCGAGTGGCTGGAACGGGAATAATGGCACAACTATTGTAGATACAACGGATGTCGCCACCGTGCTAGCTTCCGTCTGGGATGGTGTTCCAGGCAATGAGCCAGATATTGGGGATCACTTTATCAACCCAACCAATGGTGGGGTCTGGGAAGTGGAAGCCTGTCTCTCAGGTGATGATCATCACTATTTTTCTGGCCCATTTGGCGATAGTTTGACGTCTAACCCGCCAGTAGTGGGGAGCATTGTGGGCCGCGTATTAGTGGACACGGACAACAACGGCACCGGCGATGTCGGCTTGCAAAATGTGGTGCTTGAATTGCGCTACAGCAACAACACGCCTGTGACCGATATCAACGGTAACGCAATTACGACGACAACCACTGCCAACGGGGACTATGTATTCAATGACTTGTTACCGGGTGACTATATTGTGGTCGAACAACAGCCAGCTGGCTATACCAACGTCAGTGAGGTCGATGGCGGTGACGATGGTGACCATCCAGACAATGGGGTGGTGAATAGCATTCCGGCCACGGTGGATTCCGCTGAAACAGACTCAGGTAACAACTTTATTGAGGCTGCCATTCCAACGCCAACGCCGACAGCAACAAATACCTTTACGCCAACGCCGACGAATACGCCTGTAAATACACCAACGCATACCCCGACGAATACACCAACGAACACGCCGGTTCCACCAACGGCAACACCAACGCATACGCCGACAAACACCCCAACGAATACACCAACCAATACGCCCACCAACACCCCAACGCCAACGAACACACCAACGCCAACGAATACGCCAACACCAACGCCGCTGCCAAATACCAGCGTCAACTTGGTAAAAACTGCTGGCACGGCTGTGGATGGGGCAACGTTCTTCACGGGGCCGGGCTCGGTGACGTATACCTATGTGATTACAAATACGGGCGATGCGTATCTTAGTGATCTGACCATCACAGATGATGCCGGGACGCCGGGCAATAATGCCGATGATGTGACGCTGACGAGCGCTGAGTGTGCTGGTCTGGCCGGACCGCTGGCACCAACGGCGAGTGTGACGTGTAATCTTTCCTTTAATATCACCGCCGACACCACTAACATTGCGGTTACGTCGGGCAACCCAACGGAGTCTGACGGCACCGATATCCCTGGGATGACTAATCCAACAGATAATGATCCGGCGGTGGTGGAAATTCCAAATCCGGCCATCAATATTGTCAAGCGCGCGGGCACGGCTGCTGACGGTGATACGTTCTACACCGGTGCGGGCGATGTTGACTACACATTTATTGTGACCAATACGGGAGATACCTATCTCAGCGATGTCACAATTGTGGACGATGCCGGTACCGCCGGTACCAATTTGGATGATGTCACATTGACCAGTACCGAGTGTGCTGGCCTTGCCGGGCCAATTGCGCCAAGCGCGAGTGTCACCTGTACGCTGACCTTGAACATTACGGCTAACACCACCAATATTGCCGAAGCAAGTGGGAATCCAACGCTGTCAGACGGCACGGATATTCCAAACCTCACAAATCCAACGGATGATGATCCGGCGATTGTGGAACTGCCAAGCCCAGCAGTGCAAATTGTGAAACGCGCTGGTGATGCCGCCGATGGCGAAGTCTTTTACTCTGGCGCTGGGAACGTGCTCTACACCTATGTTGTTTCAAATACGGGTGACACGTATCTAAGCAACCTCAGCATTACGGATGATGCTGGGACGCCGGGTGACAATGGCGATGACGTCACTCTCACCAGCACAGAATGTGCAGACTTAGCTGGGCCGCTGGCCCCAAGTGCCAGCGTGACTTGTACCACCACGCTCAATGTCACGAGCGACACGACAAACATTGCCACCACAACGGGGAATCCAACCCTTTCAGATGGCACTGACATTCCAAACCTGACCAATCCGACGGATGATGATCCGGCAACGGTTGAAATTCCGGGCACTAGTGTCCAGATTGTCAAAACGGCTGGGACTGCGGCAGACGGTGACACCTTCTTTACCGGAGCAGGGGACGTCACCTATACCTATGTCGTTACCAATACGGGCGATACGCATCTCAGTGCGCTGACGATTACAGATGACGCTGGGACGTCCGGTGACAATGGTGATGACGTGACGCTGACGAGCACAGACTGTGCTGGTCTTGCGGGCCCGCTCGCGCCAGATGCAACGGTCACCTGTCAACTCACGTTCAACATTACGAGCAACACCACCAACATTGCTGCGACCAGCGGGAATCCAACCGATGGGGCAGGCGATGACATTCCGTTGCTCAGTAATCCAACCGATACCGATGATGCGGTCGTCGAACTCCCTGCGCCAGCAATTCAAATTGTCAAACGCGCTGGGGATGTTGCGGACGGTGAAACGTTCTTCTCCGGTTCTGGCGATGTACTCTACACCTACGTCGTTACCAACACGGGCGATACGCATCTAAGCGAGATCACAATTACCGATGATGCCGGGACACCTGGCAACAATGCCGATGATGTTACGCTCACGAGCGCAGAATGTGCCGACTTAGCGGGACCGCTGGCGCCATCTGGTAGCGTGACTTGTACTGCAACGTTGAGCGTCTTAGACGACACGACGAATATTGCGGCCACGCAGGGGAACCCAACGCTGTCAGACGGCACCGATATTCCTGCTCTGACCAATCCAACCGATTCAGATGATGCCGATGTGGTTGTGCCAGATGCCAGTATTGCGATTGTCAAAACTGCAGGCACTGCGGCGGACGGTGTCACGTATTTCACCGGCGCTGGCGATGTCATTTACACCTATGTCATCACCAACACGGGCGAAACGCATCTGTCTAACCTGACCATTACAGATGACGCGGGCACCGTCGCTGACACTGATGATGACGTGACGCTTACCAGTGCGGAGTGTACTGATTTAGCAGGCCCAGTTGCGCCGAGCGCTTCGGTCACTTGTAATTTGACGCTAGCCATTGCGGCGAATACGACGAATATAGCCACGACAACCGGTAATCCAACGCTGGCAGATGGTACGGATATTCCGTTGCTTTCAGATCCAACCAGCAATGATGATGCAACCGTCGAAATTCCGGGGCCTGGGATCCAAATTGTCAAAACTGCTGCTAACGCTGCGGATGGAGACACTTACTACACTGGCGCGGGCGATGTGCTGTATACCTATGTGGTCACTAACACGGGTGACACCTATCTAACGGACCTGTCCATTACGGATGACGCTGGGACCGCTGGTGACAATGGCGATGATGTCACGCTCACTGACACGGACTGTGCCGGCTTAGCTGGCCCGCTGGCGCCTGATGCAAGCGTCACGTGTACTTACACATTCGCAATTGCCGCCAACACAACGAACATCGCGGCTACAACTGGGAATCCAACGCTGGCAGATGGAGCGGATATTCCGAACCTCACCAATCCAACGGATGATGATGATGCAGTTGTTGAATTACCAGTGCCTGCCATTTCGATTGTCAAACGCGCTGGCACCGCTGCGGATGGTGAGATCTTCTACACCGGCGCAGGCGATGTGTTGTACACCTACTTGGTGACAAACACGGGCGACAGCTACCTCAGCAATTTGACCATCACCGATGATGCGGGCACGCCCGGCGACACCGACGATGATGTCACGCTGACCGGCGCAGAGTGTGCCGATTTGGTTGGCCCTGTGGCCCCAAGCGCGACAGTGACCTGTACGCTGACGCTTGCTGTTGCGGCAAATACGACCAATATCGCTGTGACGGAAGGCAATCCAACGCTCAGCGATGGCACCGATATTCCAAATCTAACCAACCCAACCGGCAATGATGATGCTGTGGTTGAGTTGCCAAATCCTAGCCTGAGTATTGTCAAAACCGCTGGTGACGCTGCCGATGGTGAGACGTTCCTAACGGGTGCTGGCGATGTGCTGTACACCTATTTAGTGACAAATACAGGCGATACCTACCTCAGTGACTTTGTCATTACCGATGACGCTGGCACAAACGCAGATGCCAGTGATGACATCACGTTGACGGCTGCGGAATGTGTGGACCTCGCTGGACCATTGGCCCCAAGTGAAAGCATCTCTTGTACGCTGACGCTCAACATTGCGGATGACGTCATCAACGTTGCTGATGTTGTGGCGAACCCCACCTTGAGCGACGGCACTGACATTCCGCTCCTTGACGACCCAACCGCCACGGATGATGCCGATGTTGTGGTGCCAGACCCAGCGATTGAAATTGTCAAAACCGCTGGCACTGCTGCCGATGGCGACATTTTCTACAGCGGGGCGGGAGATGTCACCTACACCTATGTTGTCACCAACACGGGTGAAACCTATTTCACTGACCTGACCATCACAGATGACGCAGGTACACCAGATGACCTGTCAGACGATCTAACGCTGACAAGTGCAGAGTGTGCTGACTTGGCCGGACCGCTGGCACCAACGGAAAGTGTCACCTGTAATGCCGTGTTTGACATTGCGGAAAACACTACCAATATCGCAGTGACCAGCGGCAATCCAACTGATGAGTCGGGTAACGACATTCCTTTGTTGGAAGACCCAACTGCCAATGATGACGCGGAAGTTGTGTTGCCAAATCCGGCAGT
>JAHDIM010000158.1 GCA_020630805.1 Anaerolineales bacterium | reverse complement strand
CACTACACAATTATCTTTCATCTCTTACATACGTCGTCAAATCACCTAGCAGTTCTTCAACATCATACGTCCATTGTTCCGCGCCACAACAGTTACCAGAGATCGTGTAAATGGTTGCGCCCCAGACATAGTCATCTTGGCGAATGATACTGTCATACCAAATCAGTTGATCCATATAGAACTCCACAGGATCTCCTGTCAGACCATTGTGTTGCCAGAAATCGCGCGACTCTTTCCAGCCCCCCCAAATTGGACCGGGGCGTTGCCCTGGAGATACCAACCCATCCATCCCAGTTTCCGTGATGATAAGCGGAATATCTAAGCCGCGTGGCAAAAGCAAGTCGTTATACCAATGTCGGTAACGACCAATCAGCGGTCCGCGATCTGTGTACCAAGGGTCACCCGGTAACCCTTGCATCCACCATTGATACATGGTTGGAGCGCCATATTCGTGCAAACCAAGCACGGCATCACACTGCATGCCTGCTTCAATGGCGGGCAAGAACTTCGCAAATTCAGTGACATTGTGCGGCATCCCGGTAGAGAAGTTTGCAATGACAGTCTTGAAGCCTTTGCTCTGCATATAGCAAGCGCGTTCAGCCTCGAATTGGGCGTACCACGCAATGTGTTCGCCTTGGCCAACTTCATTCCACCCTTCCCAATAATCCACATAGTCATTGTGAGTGACGTAAATGCCCATATGGCGTTCGACATAGGCGCGGGCTTCTACCCTGGGATCTCCAACGCCCATTGGGCCTTGTACCGGTTCCCAGATACGGCCAATGGTGATGGTGTCTGGCGAGACACGTTTGACTTCTTTCAAGGCGAAGAAGTCATTGACGCCTTTCATGACGAGCGGCTGGGCTTCTTCCGCAAACTCAATCGCGCCCCCAGAGCCAGTGATGTGCAAGCCAAGCTTGCTACGTCCACTTGCAGGGTAAGGCGTATGTTCGACTTGCATGACCCACGTTGGGCTTGGCCCCACTTGCGGTGGTGCGCCGAATCCTGTGAAGCCACTGTCGGTTGATGCAAACGTTGGTGTTGCAGACGGCGTACTGGTGGGGGTATTTGTCCGCGTCGCCGTTGGCGTATTCGTGCGCGTAGGCGTGTTTGTTCGCGTTGCAGTTGCGGTTGGCGTCCGCGTTGGGCTTGGCGTTGGCGAAAGTGTACGCGTCGCCGTTGGCGTAAACGTCGGCGTCTTGGTCGGCGTATTCGATGCCGTCGCCGTTGGGCTTGGTGTCCGCGTTGGCGTTGGTGTATTTGTGTTTGTCGCTGTAGCTGTTGCCGTATTCGTGACTGTCGCTGCGAGCGTATTTGTAGCAGTTGGCGTAAACGTGACTGTCGCCGCTTGCGCTAAGGGCGTCGCAGCAGATTGTGTTTCGGTTGCCGTTGCAGTTGGTGTATTTGTACGCGTTGCAGTTGCCGTTCTAGTGCTAGTTGAGGTTGCGGCTTGGCGAGTCGCCGTTGCTGTTCGAGTGTTCGTCGGGGCACCTAGGGTTGCTGTCGACGTATTTGTCGCTTGTCCGCTGGCAGGTGCTGACACCGTTGCCGGCGTGGCAGTTGGTGGCGCTTCGGCGGCCGATGTTGAAGTTGGTGTGTTTTCTGCGGTTGGCAACCCAACAGTGGCAGTTGGCGGTGCACCACTTACATCTGTGGCCTCAGCGGGCACAACTTCAGTGGCTTGACTGGGCGCTGTCGATGCAAGCGTTGGCACAGACTGCGTGACAATTGCGGTTGCATCTTCTGGCGCAACCACTGACGTTGACACAATACGCGTTTCAAGTGGAACGACGTCTGTTTCAATGAAGCGAACGGTTGGCGTTGCAGTAACTTCTGCTTCAGACGTAAGGACAACTTGCGTTGGAAGTTGCGCAATTTGCGTCGGCGGTTGGCTATTTTCCGGAAGTGTCGGAATTTCAATGACGAACACAGCCTCAGTCGGTGTCGCCATAGGTTGTTGACGGGAATATACCATCAACCCCACGGTAAAAGTAACCACTGCTGTGACGCCTATCATCCCCGCGCCCACAATCAGTGCGATTAGTGTTGAATTTTTCAAAGTAGAAGTCGCTTAATTTCGAGTTGCAACTGCGTTGTTGCTACCAATACCCACTCGCATAGTACATCAAAGTTGTGTTAGTAATCAAACTGAACACAAACATTTCACTTCCTTAACGTTGGCACCTCTCATTTTGCGGAATGCAATCAGCAATCAGAAAATAAAACGGACTTTCGCTTTGAAAGTCCGTTTTATTCAAATCTAACGCAAATTGCAATTATTTCGCGCCACAGTCGCAGCCGCCGCCTTCGTGCTTTGAACAGCCAGAAGCGGCTTTTTTCTTAAGCGCTTCATATTCCATCCACGGCACAATGTCGTCACGGTGGACTTCGTAGCGCGTCATGTCAACGTCTACGATGGCTAAGTCTTTGAGTGGCAACAAATTGATGACCTTGCCAAGGCCATGTGGCGTGCCAACGCGCTTACCGCGTTTCGGCAGTTTCTTCGTCGCTTCTGCATACTGTTCGTATTCAAAGACCAAACAGCAGCGCAGGCGACCACACATTCCGGTAATTTCTTCAGGGTTAAGTGACAGTCCTTGCACCTTCGCCATTTTGATAGAGATCGGGCTGAAATCGGTCAGGAAGGTTGAGCAACAGCGCGGTGCGCCACAGGCACCATAGCCACCAAGCAACTTGGCAACATCGCGTGGGCCAATGCGCTGCATCACGATACTTGGATCTGGATATAGCTTTGCAAGACGGTCATGCAATTTCTTGATTTCAGCATCGGTTGCTTTGCCGTCATCGTCAACAGAATAGAAGAAGGTGAGCGTGCTACCGTCATAGTTATACTCAGCTTTGACCCACTTTGTGCCAGAGAATTTGCCTTTTGAAGCACTTTCTCGGCAATCAATGAGGGCCGGCAACTCTTTCTCTTGCCACATTTGTAGGCTCACCAAATCACGCGGCGTTGCAATACGCTTGACACTTTTATAGGCCTTGCTTTCTCCCTGGTCGTCGCCAGAAATGACTTTCACCACATCACCCATTTGACGGCCACGCTTAGTTTCGACAATCACTTTGTCGCCCGGCTTCAACTCTGGATATTTACTGGCCTTGAAGTGATAAAGCTTGCCTACTGCACTAAAGCGAACGCCGACAACATGCGCTGAGCGCGTTTTCGTTATCGTCATTATTCGATTACCTCAATCTGGATTGCATCTGGCTGATCGCTGCGTAACGCATCAGCGCGCGCCGCAACGTCTAGCGCAATTTGGCGTAAGGCATTTGCCGCCTCTGAGGTCGGTTGGGATACCATAATTGGCGTTCCAGAGTCACCACCAATGCGCACATTCGGATCCATTGGAATACCGCCGATGTAGTCCACACCAGCTGCGTCAGCGAGAGCTTTCCCACCGCCAGCGCCAAAGACATCCATCTTTTCGCCGTTTGGCAACGCCAAATAGCTCATGTTTTCCACCACACCAATAATCGGGACATTCAACTGATTGAACATTTCCAAGCCACGGCGGGCGTCTGCTTGTGAGACTTCTTGCGGCAGAGTCACAATGACACCGCCGGTAAGCGTCGTAGTCTGCGCCAAACTCAGTTGGGCATCACCAGTGCCGGGAGGCAAGTCAATGATGAGGTAGTCTAGCTCGCCCCACTCTACTTCTTGCAAGAATTCACGGATGGCAGAGTGCAACATCGGCCCACGCCAAACGAGCGGCTGATCTGGTTTGACCAAGAAGCCCATACTCATGATCTTGACGCCAAAGTTTTCAGCCGGCGCCATCTTCTTGACTTGAGAAGGGCGTGGGCGTTCAACCCCCATCATGATATTGCAGTTCGGCCCATAAATATCTGCATCTAACAAGCCAACGCTCGCGCCAGTTTCTGCCAACGCAACCGACAAGTTGACGGCTACGGTTGACTTCCCAACACCACCTTTCCCAGAGGCCACGGCAATAATAGTAGGTTCACTTTCAGCCGGTGCTGCTGTTGGTTCAGAGGCTGGCGTGTTGACCATCCAATTGACCTTGACGCCTTTGACACCGTCAGCCCCCATCAGGGTTAGGCGCGATTCGCGGTCGACAACTTTTTGGTAGGGATATTTTGGATCAGCAACAGCGACGGTAAATTCAACATTACCATCTTCAATTTGAATATCGTGCACCATATTGAGGTCCACGATTCCTTTGCCCGTTTGCGGGTCTTGCACTGCGTTGAGCAGGCTCAAAATTTTCTCAGTCGTAATTGGCTGAGGTTGTGGTTTTCTTCGAAACATATGTTTAGTAAATGACGCGAGCCAAGTGAGGTCACTCTCTCGCGGAAAATTTAGTTAGTAACGTGCCAGTGTGTATGCACATCCCTTCAATTGTAATCGGTAGGAGTGGCATTGCCAAACTCTGACATGTTTTGAAAGTAAAGCACCGGAAAAGTCTTCGCAACGAATTTGCAATCAAACCGCTACCTCAACCGTTAACTGCATACATATCGGAAGAGGTTAATATGGCAAAGAAATATAAGTATCAATCAAAACGCAAAGCTAGTGAAAATAAAGATCCACGCCGTTGGATTTGGTTCAGTATTGGTGGCAGCATCTTAGTTGCGTTGGGGCTAGTCAGTGCAATCTGGTATGACAGCGCGACCCAACCTGAATACAATCCAGATGTGGTTTTTCAAACATCAGACGGTCGCAACCATGTGCAACCGGGCAGTCAAATTGAATATTCGAATTATCCGCCCTCATCTGGAGATCACTATGGCAGTTCATTAGCATGGGGTGTTTACGACCAACCCGTTGATGAAGGCTTCTGGCTACACAGTATGGAGCATGGCGGCATTGTGATGCTGTATAACTGCGAAGACGATTGCACCGACCTCAAAACAGAGATGGAAGACTTTTATGACAGCGCCCCATCTAACCGCTGTTTTGAGAAACGCCTCATTGTGATGCCATATGACCGCGGCATGGACACACCTATCACCATTTTGGCTTGGCAACACCGTTTAGATCTTGAAGAGTTTGATCGACGTCAGATTGTGGACTTCTACCGCATCTATGAAGAGATGGGGCCTGAAGCACTCCCCTGCGGCGTCAATGGCGATGTCAGAATGTAATGGCCATGCATCTTTCTGATCCACAGTTAGAAGACTTGCTCAATCGTGGCTATCGCTATGCCTTTTCATTGGCGCATGATCATCACATTGCGCAAGATCTGTTACAGGAAGCCTGTCTCAAGATCAGTCGAAAAGGCGGGCCATGGGAAATTCGCTACTTGGTGGTCGTCATTCGCAATGGTTACTATGACAGTCTCAGGCGCGGCAATACCATTGCATCTGAATCAATTGACGATTTACACCTAATTGGCGACTTAGACATCGACTTACCTAGCTTTGATCGCGAATTAGAAGACGCATTGGAGCAGCTCAAGCCGGGCACACGCGAAATGCTGTATTTGTCTGTTGTAGAAGACTACACCGCCCAAGAGTTGTCACATTTACTAGATGCTCCGCGCGGGACGATATTGAGCAAATTGCATCGCGCGAAAACACTGCTAAGACATTTACTTAGCCAACCGGCCCAGTCAGGCAAAAAAGGAGGGTTCAAATGAGTGATCCGTCACCTGATCTCGACAATCGACTGAGAGACTATTACGAAAGCATTGACTTACCTCCTGACGTCAGTGGTGACCTTGTCAGCCTGATTCGGCACAGCAATCGTGAAGATCGTCGCCAACTTTGGTGGCAACGCCCGCTGGTGGCAGTCGCAATTTTTACAATCTGCATTCTTTCAACTGTTTTACTGGCACAGACCTATTTTGACCGGCAAGAGCTTGAGCGTGTCGCAGCAGAAATTGCGCTCAATCATGTCCGCCGTTTTGACACTGAGTTCGAAGCCCAGAGCATTGCCGCGCTCACGCCAGAAATGACGCAGTTGGATTTTGCGCCTGTACACCCACAGCGGATGAAGTATGAAAACTACGAGTTGCTTGGCGCGCGCTATTGCACCATCAACGACTCAATTGCGGTTCAAATTCATCTTGAAGATGAGCAAGATCACGAATATACGCTGTATGAGTTCCGGGAAGCGATTGATGTCGCGCCGGGCAAGTCACATGAATACACCTTTGATGAAATTCACGTCACGCTTTGGCAAGAAGGCGAGGTCGTAATGGGATTGGCACAGAAAAAACAATGAACATCGCAACTTACACACAGCCAGCGCCAACACCCAAACTAAAACTACCGATGACATCGCTGCGAGTCTTTCAAGATTTAGCCCCGTCACAGCAAGCAGCAATTTACAAACGTCTGTTTGTCCGCAACTATCGCGCGGATCACATTTTCTATATGCCCGGCGACACGGCTGACACGGTATATTTGATTGTTACAGGACAAGTGCAGTTGTATCGGATGACACTCTCAGGCAAAAAAATACTGATCACCACCCGCTTCGATGGCGATCTTTTCGGCGAAACTGCGCTGATGAGTACCGACCTACACACGACGTACGCTCAAGCCACCGAAAACTGTGTCGTCATTGCAATGCATAACACCAAAATGAAAGCACTGATGTTGCAAGAGCCACAAATTGCAATGCGCGTGATGAACATGATTGGCGAACGCCTCAGCAGCAGCGAACGACGGTTAGAAGAAATTGCCTTTCAAAGCATCGCCTCCCGACTAGCAGCGCTGCTTTTGCAACTTGCCGAGCCAACACCGGAGCCGACTGTCGTTGGTTATACCCATCGTGATTTGGCTGAGATTCTAGGCACTTACCGTGAGACCACCACGCAAACATTGAACGAATTCAAATTGAAAGGCCTCATCGCCATCGGTCGCCGCCGCATCCGCTTGTTAAATACCTATGCCTTGCGAGACTTGGTGAAAGCCTAAAGCAACCGCTCTTTCCTCCTCCTACAAAAAAGCGCAGCCAGAGACACTTGGCTGCGCTTTTTTGTTTTCAACCCACGCACGCTGTAGCGCATAGAAACGACACGGCTACGGTTGAGTGCCATATATTCGTCCAATGCAACTTGCTAGCTATGATGTTAGCTTCGACTTAATCGCATTCACAGGAGGATATGCATGCGAAGTTTTACAACAAGACCACCACAAATTTGTGTTCTAGGAAGCGCAGAAGCTGGATCCAAAGCCTATGAGCTTGCCGCTGCTGCGGGAGAGTTGATTGCAACACTGGGCTTTACGCTTGTCAGCGGCTGTGGCAGTCAAGCGACGCGCGTTGCGGCTGAACGGGCGTTAGCAGCTGGCGGCAATGTGGTTAGCATCATCCCCAGCGACGAAATCGGTAACGAAGACATTCCGTGCAGTGTCCTTATTCCAAGTGGCATGGGCGACGCCCGCAACTTAATGATGGCCTTAGCAGGTGATGCCTGTATTGTGATTGGAGGCCGCGCTGGCACTAAGTCTGAAGTCTGTTTGGCGTGGCTACATAAGCGTCCACTGTTGCCACTCGTTGGCTGCGGTGGCTGGTCTGACACTCTGTCTGAAAACCCACCTGATGAACGCCAAAACTCACGCATTTTAGACTGGGGTAGTGTTGAGGAGCTTCGGGAGCAATTTGTAGCGCTTGGATTTTTCTCATCTTACAATTGACGTGCTATGTCACGCGTATCCAGAAAACAACTATGCAAAATTACTCAAAAATCGTCAACAAAGAACTTAGGGACCTTAATGCCTTAGCATATGAACGAATGTTAGCACTAGCACTACAAAAGCTAGGTAGCGACTTCCAAGCGTTGAAAACTGGCACGATTGACGTCTTTGAATTGAACACAAAAATCCACCAATATTACATTGGACCAGCACGTGAACTTTATAAGCATTACAGCAAAGGCTTTGAAGATATGAAGGCAGCAAGCGCGCTTGTTATGGGATTGATCAAGGATGAAGAAATCTCGGCGCCAACAAAAGCGGCTATTGCGAATTTCATTGAAAAGTTTGAGGCACAACGACAGCAAGGCGATCTGCTTTCGCCGGACGAATGGATTGAGAGAATGTTTCGTGACGTGAAATAGGCAATACCTTAAAAACAAAACGGGCTTCTTTGAGAAGCCCGTTTTGGGAATTGTTTTGGATTAGAAAACGCGTTTACTTGCCTTTCTTCGCCTTGCGCGCAGCAATCATTGCTTTGCGTTTTTCGGCGAGAGCACGTTTCTTTGCAGCGGCATCATCGTCTGCTGGTGCGGCCGCAGCAGCAGGGGCAGCTGGCGCTTCAGCAACGGCTGTTGCCGCAGGAGCTGGAGCAGCGGCTTTCGCCGGAGCAGCAGCTTTACCACCACCTTTGGCCTTTGCTTTTGCAGCAGCTTGCTTCGCTTTCTTCTTGTCTTCTTCAGCACGCACTTTTTCTTCAGCAAGGAAGAAGTTCGGGCGGATCTGAGCATAATAAGACACTGGCTTTGACAAGCGTTCTTTGTTGAAGATGTGCGCTGCAGTGCGGTCGTATGAGCTCAACTCATAGTCATGATCCATCTTGATGGCATCGAACGGACAGAACTCAGCACAGTAACCACAGTTCATACAAATATCGATGTCAATGTGGAAGTCTTTTGGTTCTGGCACGGGACGCTTCGTGACTGGGTCCTTGGTGCGTTCGATCCAAATACATTGCGGAGGGCAAACCTTAGCGCAGATCCCACAAGAGGTACAACGATCTTGCGTAGTGCCATCGTCATTTTCTTCAAATAACAAGAATGGCACAAAGCGGAAGCGTTCTGGCATTGGCAGCTTTTCTTCCGGATATTGAACTGTAAATGCACCTGCACCCTTTGGCCCTTGGCGCACTTTCAGAGAACCGCTGTCATAGTAGCGTTTCCCAACAAAGCGCAAGTCATCCAAGTAGGTGTCTACAAAGTGCTTGAGCGTAATGCCCATCCCACGAATAA
>JAHDIM010000157.1 GCA_020630805.1 Anaerolineales bacterium | reverse complement strand
CATTCTGTCCGTGACAAAATTGGATGGGCTCAAACCGAACGGATTTTATTAGTATGGCCGGAGGAAATTCCTCCGGTCTCCGTTTTAGAGCGAAAACTTGACCTTCGCCTGATCCATCGCCACGCCTCTAACCTCGGCGCACATTTAGGATTGATCACGCTTAATCCGCAAGTGTCTGACAACGCAGCGGATCTGAATATCCCCGTTTTCAACAAACTGAGCGATAGTCACCTTGTGCCGTGGCGTTCGCGACTGAGTCTCGACACACCACATGGCGCTGACCGAAAACCTTTACCACCCCGCCCGCCTGGCAACACGGCAACGCAAGCCCTCTGGCCTTGGTATATTCGCCTACCGATCTTCTTAGTGGCGTTACTAGTTCCAATTGTTCCCATGGTGTTCTTGATCCCAAGTGCCACGGTGACACTAACGTTGGCAACCCAACAACTGTCATTGCCACTGAGCATTCAAACTGATCCGCTACTCGCTGAAATTGACGTGGAAAACAACCTCATCCCTAGCCAGCAAGTTGAAGTCAGCTTAGTAGGCAATAGCGAGTCATTTACGACTGGGACTACTGAGGTTGCCACGAACCGGGCGGCTGGCGAAGTCACGTTTAGTAACCTCACCGCACAAGTGATTCGCATTCCGGCTGGTACTGCCGTGCGTACGTCTAGTGAAAGTACAGCGCTGCGCTTTGTCACGCAACAAGATGCAAATTTGCAACCACTTATCAATGCAACGGATACCGTGCCCGTCATTGCCGTCGAAGCTGGCCCAATTGGCAACGTCTCAACTGGCAAAATCAACCGTGTGGAAGGGCCTCTGTCTAGTCAAGTAGCTGTCTTCAACAGTCAATCCACAACGGGCGGTGAGGTCATATCGGGGTTAGCTGTAACTGAGGCCGATCAAACGACGCTGCAAACCGAATTGGAAGCGCAGCTTTTGGCAGACGGTTATGCCACGTTAGTTGCGCAACTTAGCCCCGGACAATTTGCCATTCGTGAAAGCGCTGCGCTGAAGAACGTCACCCCTACTTTTGATCATTTCATTGGGGAACAAACGGATCGGTTGTCCTTGGAATTGCAGGCCACCGTCACCGCAACCGTGATCGATGAACGCCTTGCGTTCGATCTTGGGCGCGAAACATTGATTGATCAGACTGCAAATCGGCTCGTGTTATTTGAAGACACTGTGCGTCTGACCCGCAATTCAGAATTCATCTATGCTGAAGACGGCACCATCAGTTTCAACATCATTGCAGAGGGCACAACTGGCCCAATCACAAATCGACAAGAGGTGCGCAACTTGCTTCGCGGGCAATCATTGGACGCGGCGCAGTCATTAGCAGACGGGAGTTATCCCGTCATTTTGCCAACTGACATTGCAATCCGTCCGGCTTGGCTTGCCAACGCCCCACTCATCGATCGTATGCCGTGGCTGCCTTGGCGGATTCACGTTGAGGTTGCTGAAAACTAATGCGTATTCTTGCAATTGACCACGGCCATGCCCGCATTGGGCTGGCCGTATGTGACGAACTCGGTTTCAGTACAACACCTCTACCAATTGTCAAACATCAATCACGGGCTAAAGATGCACAGCGCATTGCTAGCATCGCGATCGAACAAAAAGCAAAAAAGATCCTCATCGGCGTACCATTAGATCGTGACGGCAACGACACCCATCAATCGCGGAGCATTCGCCGTTTTGGTGCAGCCTTAGCTGAAGTGACAGAGCTGCCGATTGTGTATTGGGATGAAACCGGTAGCACCCAGAAGGCTGAGATGATGATTAGTCAACGCAAGAAACGCGATGTCGCCTCCGACTCGGTTGCTGCTAGCGTAATTCTGCGCGACTATTTAGACTCCCAACCCGATAACAATTATGAGTAGTAAAACACAACCCAATCGGGTTCGGAAAAAAGCTGGTAGTCGGAGGGGCCCGCTGTTAGCGGTCTTAGCGATGTTTGTTGCATGTCTCTGCGTTGGTGGAGCCATTGCCACAGGTGTCGTGCGCGGTATGGTGGACCAACGCACAACGTCGTTAACAGGTCTTGAAGCCATTGCAATTTCGACTTACCTACAGCTCAATCAAAATTTACTGCATGACAATTCTGGACCTAATCAGCAGTTTGTCTATAGCGTGGCAGAAGGCGCGTCCGCGGCTTCTGTAGCAAGAGATCTGGCCGCTCAGGGCATCATTTCAGATGACCGCCTACTACGGCTCTACATGCGTCAGCAGGGTCTAGATGCATTGATTGAAGCAGGTGAATTCGACCTCAACACGAATATGTCGGTCGCAGAAATTGCAGTCGCTCTAACCGATGCAAACGCAACAGACTTTGACCTACGCATTTGGGAAGGCTGGCGTGTCGAGCAAATTGCAGAAAGTATGCAAGTAGCGGGGCATGTTGACTTCAATCCAGACGCATTTCAGCAGCAGGTTCGCAACGTTCAACGCGTGAAGGAACAATATTCGTTTGCAGAGTCAATCCCAGACAACGCAACGCTAGAAGGGTTCTTGTTGCCAGACACCTACCGGGTCTTACCAGACTCCAGCTCACTCGGTGTGATCGACAGCGCCTTGGCAAATTTTGATCAACAATATTCAGCTGAGATGCGCGCCAAAACCATTGAGCGTAATTTGACGATTTATCAAGTCGTGACCATTGCGTCCATTGTCGAGCGCGAGGCAGTGCATCCTGAAGAGCAACCGATTATTGCAGAGGTCTATCTAAACCGATTAGCGCAAGGCATGCGGCTGCAAGCGGATCCGACAACTCAGTATGGAATTGCCACGCGTGAAAACTGGTGGCCACCACTCAATGTGAGTCCGGCTAACATCAACCATGGGTACAATACCTACGTCATTGATGGGTTGCCACCCGGCCCAATTTCAAATCCAAGCCTGTCTGCCATGCAAGCTGTTCTAAATCCGACGGGCTATGGCTACATCTTCTTCCAAGCCAAATGTGACGGCAGCGGCTTCCACAATTTTGCCTATACCTATGATGAGCATCTTGCGAATAGTTGCCGCTAATAAAATATCAACGCAGAGACGCAGAGAGCGCGGAGTTTTTACTTCCTCTCAGCGGCCTCTGCGTCTCCGCGTTAAATTCCCCTTCCTTGGTCTAACGCTCGTTTTGCTATCAGGAATGATCCTCTCTGCCTGCCAAGTCAATGGCATGGGCACCCAACCTGTCATCAAAATTGGGCTTGTTGCCCCCTTCGAAGGTCGCTACCGTGAAATTGGATACGACGTAATTTTTGCTGCGCGGTTGGCAGTGCAAGAGGCCAATCGGGCTGGCGGGGTCAACGGACACAGCATTGAACTGATTGCCATGGATGACCGTGGTGATGTCAATCGGGCTGTGGAGCAAGCGTCTAAGTTGGCCCGCGACCCACAGGTGATTGCGGTCATTGGGCACTTCTTACCCGAAACAACCGAAGCCGCTGCTGAAGTGTATGCGAACGCTGGCATCCCAATGTTAGCAACGGCGGACTTAGCCAACAATTCATTAGAATCCCTGTTCCAAGTTGTCCCAGACCAAGCTGAGATTGAAGCTGCAGCTGAAGATTTCGGGACAAGCGCCAATTTAGAGAATTGGTATTTTTGCGACTGCGCAATTACAGAAGCCCGCGATGTAGTCGCGGAGCGCGAGACTGAAGTTGCGATTGGACCATCGCAATGGGGCTTCAATGAATTCCGTAAATTCTTGGGCCAAGATGGTGTTTATTTCGTGTCGCCTGTCCCACGACCTTTAGATCTGCCAGAAGGACAAGCCTTCTATGACCGCTACACAGAGATTTCCTACGGGACGCAACCTGCGGCATTTGCAGTTTTGACTTATGACATCGTCAATGCCTTTTTCAATGCAATGACGGAGATTGGAGAGCCATCAAATGTTGGGCGGACCACCGTTGCTGAACAACTTTCAACCACTAGTTACTCTGGTCTGAGCGGCGAAGTTGCGTTTGAAGATGGTGTGTGGAGCAATCAAGAGATTACGGTTTACCGCTGGGATGCGGGTGTAATTGTGAAGCCGTGACTAGCGGATTCACTAGAGACTGAGAGTTTTTTCTTTTGGAATTAAGCAAAGGAGCTTCCTAGTGGTTCGTCAATCTTAAATATTCGGGTTTACGGATCTTGTCTTGAAATTTAGCAGAGGAGCCACCCTGGCTCCGGGCACAGGTTCGACCTAATCCCCCGGAGCCTAGGAGGCTCCTCTGCATTAGGCCAGCAGAAAAGAGACCTAGTCTTTCTTATTGACAAGCCCGTATATTACGAAACCACACCAAAAAACTGCGGCAGCGCATCAACAGCCTCATCTTCAATCTCAACCGCATTTTGCAACTGCATGGTTGCCGTCGCTAGCTTGCTACCATCATTCGCATGGATGATATACAGCGTCTGACCCGCCTCGACATAATCGCCAACTTTCACCAACACCTCAAACCCAACAGCATGATCAATGACATCTGTTTTTTGAGCGCGACCGGCACCTAGTTTGACAGACGCTTCGCCGAAGGTCAGCGCATTTACCTGCGCAACATAGCCGGACTGAGCGGCATAAATAGGCTGTTGGAATGTCGCAGTTGCCATCAGCGTTGCATCTTCAATGATGTTGACATCGCCGCCTTGTAGGCTAAGCCATTTCCGAAACTTGTTGAGTGCATACCCCTCGCGGAGTGTCGTCTGGGCCATGCTCCGCCCACTTTCAAGCGTATCGGCAATATTACCTAGCACTAACATATGGGCCGCAATGGTCACACAATGCTCAATCATATCCTGCGGGCCGCCGCCTTTTAAAACGTCAATTGCCTCACGCACTTCTAGGACGTTGCCAATCATTTGGCCCAAAGGCTGATCCATATTGGCAAGAACCGCAACGGTTTGCCGACCGGTTTCCTTCCCAATTGCCACCATCATTTCCGCCAGATCTCGCGCATTGTCAACGGACTTCATAAATGCGCCGTTTCCAACTTTCACATCCAGCACAATGGCCTGCGCGCCGGAAGCGAGCTTTTTACTCATAATTGAGCCTGAAATCAGTGGAATAGAGGGAACAGTGCCTGTAACATCCCGCAAGGCATACAGTTTCCGATCAGCTGGAGCCAAGTCACCAGTTGCGCCGACTAACACCAGTCCATGTTCCCGTAACTGGTCAGAAAATTGCTGTGGCGTGAGCTGCGTCTTGAACCCAGGAATCGCATCTAGCTTATCTAATGTGCCGCCTGAGAAACCAAGACCCCGACCTGACATCTTTCCAACTGGCAAACCGCAGGCTGCCACAATTGGTAACACGACTAGCGATGTTTTGTCCCCAACCCCTCCGGTAGAGTGTTTGTCTACAACGATTTCACCTGGGCGGATTGACGCAATATCAACCTGATCCCCCGACTTCACCATTGCCATGGTGAGGTCAGCAGTTTCAACCGGTGTCATGCCTTGAAAATAGACTGCCATTGCAAAGGCAGCCGCTTGGTAGTCTGGAATTGCGCCGTCAGCATATTGTTGAATGAAATAATCTATTTCAGTTTGTGTAAGTACAAAACCATCGCGTTTCTTGATAATGATGTCGAGTGCGTTCATAGGAAGATGGCAAATCGCATTGTCAATGGTTAACTAAATCGTCGAAAATAACGATTAATCAACTAACAATAAATGCGCTGTAAAAAGTCTTTTTAACCTGTTCTATAATAAAGTGAACTTTTAGATCGATCCGCTCGCGAGCCGTCGATGCATAACGTGTCCATCACATAATAGTTCAACCTTCGCCTTATGACCACAATCCAACAATATCCGCATCCAACCCTCATTCTTACTGCTGATCACGTCCTAACTTGTGACGACTCAATGTCATATTTTGCGCCCGGCGCAATTGCGATTGCCAACGACCAAATTGTGTCTGTTGGCGCCAAAATTGAAATTCTTAAAGAATTTCCAAACGTGGAGATCACCGACTTGGGTGACAAAGTTGTCATGCCAGGAATCATCAACACGCACACGCATGTGCCCATGACGTTGCTCCGCGGCCTAGCAGATGATTTGCGGCTCGATGTGTGGCTGATGGGCTACATCATGCCCGTCGAGCGTGAATTTGTTAGCCCAGACATGTGCTATTTGGGAACCAAACTCGCTTGCGCTGAGCTATTTCGATCTGGCGTTACCACCTTTGCGGACATGTACTACTTTGAACATGAGATCGCCAAGGCAACCGCTGAAGCTGGTATGCGCGCGCTTTGTACCGAGTCGATTCTTAAATTTCCGGCGCCAGATGCGGCCAGCTATGATGACAGTTTGGCCTACACCCGCGAATACATTCAGGAATGGAAAGGTCACGAGCTAATTGTGCCCGGCATTGCGCCACATGCGCCCTACACCACCACCCCTGAGATTTTGAAGGCCAGCCGTGATATTGCCGTTGAATATGATGTGCCGTATCAAATTCATTTAGCGGAGACCAAACACGAAGTTGAAGGTATTCAACAGGAGTATGGCGCGCGGGTGATCCAGTACATGCACAAGCAAGGCGTCTTTGAAGCCAAGACCTTGGCCGCCCACTGTGTTCATGTTGATGACAGTGAGATTGCCCTGATGGCGGAGCATAATGTTGGGGTATTGCACAATCCGACCAGTAACCTCAAGCTTGCATCTGGGGTTGCGCCAGTTCAGAAAATGATCAACGCTGGAGTCAACGTTGGCGTCGCAACCGATGGTCCGGCATCCAACAACGACTTGGATATGTTTGAGGAAATGCGATTGGCTGCACTGCTTGCCAAGGGGATCAATCATGACCCAGTTGCATTACCAGCGAAAGACGCCATTCGCATGGCAACCATCAACGGGGCTAAAGCCATTCACATGGATCACATTACTGGTTCATTAGAACCGGGCAAACGTGCTGATCTGATTGCAGTTGATATTTCGCCCGTCCACAATGCGCCTCGCTTCCGCCGCGATCCAGATGGGATTTATGCGCAGTTGGTCTATGCCAGCAAATCTACCGATGTAAAAGATGTCATGGTCAATGGCAAATGGACCATGCAAGATGCCAAGCTGACCACATTAGATGAAAGCGCCCTGCTAGAAGAGGCTGCCAGCTTTGCCGATAAAGTGGATGCATTTTTGCTCGAACGCGAATCTAGCGTGCGCCGCAAGCTGGTGGCGATTGGCGGCGTTGAATATCAAGAGTCATTTGAGGTGCAGGCAAAAGCACAGGTCACCTCGATTGATTCGCTTCAGCAGCAACTCAATGCTTCTGATCAGATTACAATTCTGAAGCATAAGCACTATCGTCAGTACGACACCTACTTTTACTTCGATGCACCGGAAACAGACTTTCTCCGATTGCGGGAAGATGAACTGATTGGCGAAGACGGCGAAACACAAGACTTCCGGTATCGACTGACGCTGATTGGACCAAGCAATGAGCAAATCCAAGATGGCTCCCTGCTGATTTCGCGGTCGCGCTATATCGCCCCGTCGACGCATACCTTGCGGTTCTATCGGGAATATTTCCGACCGATTAGTGAGCATACCGTCACCAAAGATCGACTGCGCTGGCGGATTGTGTATAAAGGTGTTGAGTTTGCGGTCAATATTGACCATTTGACAGAGCCGCAGTTGGGCCATTTCTTGGAAATCAAGAGCCGCACATGGAGTCAACGCGATGCCAGAGACAAGGCGACGGTGATGCGTGACTTGCTGACGCTACTGGGCATCGAACCGAATGCTGTCATTGCGCGGCATTATATTGATTTGAGCAAAGACGCCCATTAGCGTCTTCTGGAGAGGATCTTGTTGAGGATTTATTCTGTGTTTAAACGCATCTATCTTTATTGCCTATACGCAATTTTTGGATTTCTGATTTCAAGCTGTGCTGCAACACCTGTTGCGCCACCAACGGAAATTTTTGAAATCCCTACCTCAGCCGAGACCAATTCTACGAGTGTTGTGACTGACCTCACAGTTGCCCCAACTTACACATTACGGCCAACCTTAGTGGAGCGCACAGTTGAACCTTCAGTCACTGCGGCACCAACCGTAGCGCCAGACGCTACAGCAACGGCCACGCCAATTGCCCGCAATACGATTGTGCCCGCAACGCCGATCCGGAATATTCGCTTGCCGGGTAAGCCCTTACCCATTGATTTAGACGTGCTGTCCGCTGACAACATTGGCGCCGTAACCCAAATCTCCGAGGTCGAATTCGATGCCTCGATCAACAGTTTGGCGTTTAGTCTGGATCAGACCTTACTGGCAATTGGGTTAGACAACGGGGCAATCAAATTGTGGCGTGTCCAAGATGGGTTTGAAGGCGGCGAACTGTCCGGCTATTTTGACAGTGTCGCGAGCCTTGCATTTAGTGCAGATGGCAACTTACTAGCAGCTGTCTCTCCAATAGGTGAGATCAAAATCTGGCAAGTTGCGAAGGGCAACATTGACTGGCAATTGTTGCATGAAGTAGCGGACGACGTCTCAAGTAACCGTCAACCAACATTGCTGTTTGAAGCTGACGGTACACTAACCAGCATTGCCGACAACATCATTCGTTGGGATGCGGAGATGGGTGCGGCGCTTGAAAGTCAGACAATCCCTAGCGATGTCACATTGCCTACCAGCTACGCACTAAGCAGCATTCCAGATCATGTTGACACTGCTGCGCCACAACTGTGGGTGGGCCCTGACTATACAAACATTGTTTCTGAAGACGGAACGGAAACGCTGGTCACGCGCAAATGGAGCAATGAAATCTCCGCAAATTATTTCTTAGTAGATGAAAATCTTGTGCTGCTTGGGGATGAAGACGGCTTATTGCAGGCCATTGATCTCAACGATGAAGACTTAGAGCCGCTGGCGAAGCTAGAAATTGGCAATCAGACAATTTCGGCGTTGGCAGTCAATCCAAGACAAACCTTGTTAGCCGTTGGCACAGAAAATACTGTGCAACTGTTTGCAGTAGAGCC
>JAHDIM010000156.1 GCA_020630805.1 Anaerolineales bacterium | reverse complement strand
ACCTTGCGAAGAACATTAGACAGCGCCACCCATCAGTTTCACTGGGTGGCGCTGTCGTTTTTAACTTAGGTAGTTTCGGTTCTGGATAACGCTATTGAATGTGTTATACAAAATTTTTGGTAGGCTGAGCCTGCTCTATTGCTCTCAGGTAACGTCTTATGTGAGTTCGATGTGTTTTCGAAACCACCTTACCTCACTGCGTTCTGCAAGGTGAATCTGCTAGGGTTTTGAACTCACATAAGACGTCAGGTAATAAAAATTCGTTCAATTAGAGAGACAATCCTTATCTAGAACTGAGGCTAGTTCGTACCGTTCACAAAGCGGGGGTCTGCTCATCAAGAGCTTGGCTTTTAACAGACCCCCGCTTTGTTTTTAGGATAAGGCCCCATACCTCACAAAGCTCGCCAACATGCGCTTGGTTGGCGGCAACGTCTGAGTCAGGTTAGCGGGTAATGGTGAGCGCTGCGCCAACCATTGTGTGCCTCACTTCAATTGTAATGGCTACTCTTGACAGACTTTTTCGCTTTTGCTCAAATCCGAATTACACTTGAGTAAAAGGACAACACAACCCGCTATTATGCTGAATCACAAACTACGAAATGGCTTGCCGATTATTGGCACTTGGGTATCTTTGACTGACCCCGCTGTGGTCGAAATTCTCTGCCAGAGTGACTTTGACTTTTTGCTGCTGGACGGCGAACACTCCCCCATTCCAGAAGATGCCCTCAAAGCCATGCTGATGGCTGCGAAAGGATCTGAGACGGCCATCATTTATCGCGTGCGCCAAAACGATGAAGCGATGATCAAAATTGCGCTGGATCTGGGTGTCGACGGCCTGTTTGTGCCGATGGTGAATAGCGCAGCCGAAGCGCAAGCGGCAGTGGATGCGACTCGCTATGCCCCGCTTGGCAAGCGCGGCGTTGGGCCGTGGCGTGCCTCAAACTATTTTCAAGACATGGCCGGATATATGGACAATGCGCGTGATACTGTCACGTTGATATTGCAAATTGAAGATCAGGCGGCGTTGCCATATTTAGATGAAATCTTGGCAGTTGAAGGATTTGATGCGGCCTTTATTGGCCCAGCAGATTTGACATCATCGATGGGGCTGTTTCCTGAAACGCAGCATCCGAAAGTGCTGGAGACCATTGCCCAGATCAATGCCAAGTGTCAGGCCGCGGGCGTACCCTTAGGCGTTGATGCGGCGAGTCCAACGCAGATTAGCGAATTACGGCGAGCAGGCTTTCAAATTTTTACCTATGGCATGGACGTGAGCTATCTGATTGAAGGGATGACTGCGACGGCGAAGATTGCGAGGGAGGCCCTAAGCTGATGGCCAATGCTCATCTCTCAACGTTCACGAACAAAAATATCATCATCACTGGTGGCAATGGTGGCATTGGCCGCGCCATTGCATTGGAATTTCTACATGCGGGTGCGCGCGTCATTATTCTGGGGCGGAATCACCTCAAAGGGGTTGAAACCCTCAAAATGTTGCAACCACATGGCGACGCGATGTTTGCCTCCGTTGACTTAGGGGAGTCCGAAGAAATTGTGCGCTTCTTGGCTGGAATATCTACTACCCATCCGCAGATTGACGTGCTGGTCAATTGCGCTGGTGCAGGTGAGTCGCGGGGCGGGTCCGTAAAAGTCTTTGTGGACGGCCAAACTCGGGCCGACATCGATGAGCGCTGGGATTATTTAGCCGCTAGCAACTTGCAAAGTGCCTATCTGATGAGCGCTTTGACTGCGCCCCGTATGCCGGACGGCGCGGCGATTGTGAACATCTCATCGACGGCTAGTATTCATGGGAACTATGGGTTGTATGGTACGTTCAAAGCCGGTCTAGACGGATTGACCCGCAGTCTGGCAGTTGAGTTGGCACCACGGAATATCCGCGTCAATGCGATTTCGCCCGGTTGGATTCAAACCGCAAACACGTTACCCGACGCAGAAGATGAAGGCCAAGCCAACTGGGCAGCGAATACGTCCTTGCTCAGACGGATGGGGCAACCACATGAAATTGCAGATGCGACGTTGTTCTTGGCGTCTGAAAAGGCAAGCTTTGTCACAGGGACTGTGCTGACGGTAGACGGCGGCCTTTCAATTATTGATCCCACGACTGAAAGTTGGCGGGATGTGAAGTAGGTTGAATATGGAACCAACTCTCAATTTTCCAAAAGATTTTATTTGGGGCGCAGCCACGTCTGCTTACCAAATTGAAGGCGCTGTCCATGCCGACGGCCGCGGTGAGTCGATCTGGGATCGGTACACGCATACGCCGGGCAAGATTAGTGATGGCACGAACGGGGACGTAGCGTGCGACCATTACAATCGCTGGCCGGAAGACGTTGCGCTGATGAAACAGATGGGCTTGCAAGCCTATCGCTTTTCAATCGCATGGCCGCGTATTTTGCCAAGCGGACGCGGTGCTGTGAATCAAGCGGGTCTGGATTTTTATAGCCGCCTGATTGATGGTTTACTTGAAGCCGGTATTGCGCCTTATCCGACGCTGTATCACTGGGATTTGCCGCAAGCGTTGGAAGACGAAGGCGGCTGGCCGAGTCGTGACACGGCCTATGCTTTTGCCGAGTATGCCGATGTGGTCACGCGTCACTTAGGTGATCGCATCCAAACGTGGACGACTTTCAATGAACCTGCTGTTAGCAGTTGGGTTGGCTATCTGGTCGGTCGACACGCGCCCGGTCGTACGAACGTTGCCGATGCTGCTGCTGCGTCACATCATCTTTTGTTGGCGCACGGATTGGCACTGCCTGTGATTCGCAACAACGCCCCGCAGGCTGACGTTGGCATCACGGTCGACATCATCCCGTTTGACCCAGCGTCTGCGAGTGCTGCGGATCGGCATGCGAGTTGGGAGAAGGACGCGCTGCAAAACCGTTGGTTTTTAGATCCACTTGCTGGACGTGGTTTTCCAAACGATGGTGTTGCGGCATTGGGGATTGAGATGGATTTTGTACAGTCTGAAGATAGCGCCATTATTTCGCGCCCGATTGACTTTATTGGGGTCAACTATTATCGACGCAACATCATCCGGGCTGAAAGTGCTACTGAGAATTTGCCGCAAACTGAATTCTATGGGGACGATTTCACCGAAATGGATTGGGAAGTGCGCGCAACATCATTGATTGATGCACTTTATCAGGTGCACGGCTACCGATTAAGTGACAAAATATTTGTAACGGAAAATGGCGCAGCCTACCCTGATGAACTGACCATTTCAGAGACAGGCGAGCGCCATGTGCATGACCCCAAACGCGTGAATTACTATAAAACGCACTTGGCGGCGTGTTCACAAGCGCTTGAAATGGGCGTACCGTTGAAAGGATATTTTGCATGGTCACTCTTCGATAATTTCGAATGGGGGCATGGCTACACAAAACGCTTTGGCATTGTGCGTGTCGACTACGACACACAAGAACGCACAATCAAAGACAGCGGCAAGTTTTATAGCGATGTAATTCGGTCGCAGACGCAGGGATAACCGTACGCGGCTAAAAACAAACAAAATGACCACGACCTATCTCGCTATCGTCAAACAAGACTGCCCAACTTGTACGCTCATTGTGCCTGCACTGGCAGAGCTTGCAATGGCGACAGCGCTTACGATCTATACCCAAGACGACACGGAATTTTTAGCATCGGTTACTGATGCCACCGTTACTTTGGATGACACGCTGGAAGTTTCGTTCAATCATGAGATTGAAACCGTGCCAACGCTCATCAAACTTCAAGACGATGCTGAAGTGGAACGGATCATCGGTTGGAGCAAGTCTGAATGGCAAACGTTTACCGCGCTAGCAGGGCTAGGCGCAGACTTGCCAGACTGGCGTCCCGGGTGCGGGGCAAAAAACGTCGAGCCGCATATCAAAGATGAATTGACCTTGCGCTTTGGAGACAGCGGCATCAAAGCCCGTCAGATTGAAGTGTCGGACATTGAAGACGAAATTGAAGCATGTTTCAGCCGCGATTGGTCGGATGGCTTACCAGTGGTGCCGCCGACAGAACTGCGTGTGTATCGTATGCTGCAAGGCACCGCGCGTGATTCGGCTGAAGTGTTGGGACACATGCCGCATAACAAAGCGCCCGTTTCCATTGAGAAGGTTGCCATCAATGCGGTGATGGCTGGCTGTAAGCCGGAGTATATGCCAGTGGTAATTGCGGCGGTTGAAGCGGCACTGGAACCTGCTTATGGCATGCAAGCTTTCATGGCGAGTACTTGGTTTTCTGCGCCGGTGGTCGTGGTCAATGGACCCATCACCAAGCAGATTGGGATGAACAGCGGCTTTAGTGCCTTTGGGTCTGGGAACCGTGCTAATGCCACCATTGGGCGCGCGCTAAATCTTTGCATTCGTAATATTGGAGAAGTGCGTGCTGGGGAAGTTGCCCGTTCGACGTTTGGCAATCCGGGGCGCTTTACGTGGTGTTTTGCCGAGAATGAAGACAACACAACGTGGACATCGTTAGCAACTGAGCGCGGCGTGCCGGTTGGTGAGTCCGCTGTGACCGTATTGACAGGGGATGGCGTTCAGCCGCTAGGCGATGAAAAGTCGCGCACGCCAGAGTCACTCATTTTGTCATTGTCTGGGGCGTTGAAAACGGTGTATCACCCAAAGTGGGCGGTAGACGAAGATGTGATCTTGGGCGTGTCGCCAGAGCATAGCGCTGTTTTCGAACGTGCTGGCTGGACAAAGGCCGATGTTCGCAAAGCGCTTGAAGCGAACCTGATGTTACCAAGCGCTGAGATGGTTAAAGGCGCTGGCGGATGTGCAGAAGGCATGGAGCCAGACTACGTTGCAGCTAATCCGATTGTTTCAAAATTTTTACCAGGTGGAATCCACATTATTCGTGTGGGTAGTAACGCTGGACTTTACACTGCTATTATTGCGTGCTGGCCAAATGGCGGCGAGACCGGAACGCAGCCGGTCACAAAAATTATTCGATGATGGGTTTGATGGCAACCCTGTAGCTCACATTACACATTTACCTATATGACAGATGTCCAAATTCGAATGCACAGCGATGAACTTCCTATTGACGTTACGCTGGTGCAAAGCCTCTTGAAAGAACAATTTATGCGCCTAGCACGCAAAGAACGTCACATGCTTGCGTCGACTGGAACAGTCAATGCCATTTGTCGGCTAGATGACGATCTTTACGTCAGGCTTCCTAGAACCCCGGCTTGGGCGGCAAATATTGACCGTGAAGCCCGATGGCTTGTGAAGTTGGCACCGCAGTTGTCATTGGAAGTGCCCAAGCTCTATTCGCTAGGTGCCCCAACGGAAGCGTTTCCGTTTCCGTGGTCCATTTATTTTTGGATTGAAGGACAGCCCTACGTGCCGGGCAACGCCGATGAGACTCAACTGGCGCGTGATTTGGCTGCGTTTGTGCTGGAACTTCGTGCGGTGGACGTCACGCTAGAAAATGCCCCAACCACGGGCCGTAAGCCGCTGCGTGACTTAGATGAAATGACGCGTAACGCGATTGCTGAATCGGGAGCATTACTAGACTCTGCAGAGCTTGCCGCGTTGTGGACTACGTTAATAGATGCGCCAGTTTGGGACGGCACTCCCGTTTGGATGCATGGCGATTTGTTGCCAGCGAACTTGTTGCTGCGTGACGGACGACTAGCAGCGGTAATCGATTTTGGCGTGGCGGGCATTGGTGACCCAGCGATGGATGTGGTGCCGGCTTGGAGCGTCTTTGGCCCTGAAGCACGCGCTGTCTATCGTGAAGCGTTGGCCGTTGATGACGATACTTGGCAACGCGCCAAAGCTTATGCATTACACCAAGCGCTGATTGGTATTCCTTACTACGCAGAAACGAATCCTGGATTTACTGAGATGGCGTTGCGCACCGTCAAACAAGTTTTAGAAGATCGCTAACCTCGAAGAAGAGGAACTAACCATGAAACTACTTGACCCTACGAATGAAACGAAGCCTGCCGTGCGTCAACGAAATGCGCGTCCAGCAAGCTTAGATGGTCTCACCATAGGTTTATTAGATATTTCAAAATCGCGCGGGAACTTGTTCTTAGACGAACTTGAGGCGCAATTTTCTGACCGCGGCTTGACGGTCAAACGCTATGCCAAGCCAACGTATGCGCATCCGGCCAGCGTGCCATTACAACAGCAAATTGCAACAGAGTGTGATCTGCTTGTCGAAGCCCTTGCCGATTGAGGGTCTTGCACGTCGTGCAGTGTGCATGACATCGTAAATTTAGAAGACCGCAGCATTCCAAGCGTGGCCATTGTGTCAGACGAATTCAAGACCGCCGCCGAGTCGCAAGGTCAGACGCTTGGGTTCGATCCGGCTGTGGTGTATGTTGAACACCCTATCCAAGACCGGACAGATGCTGAGATGGCAACCATTGCGCAAGGCGTAGTCGGTGAAATTTTGGATGCGCTAGTTGCATAAGAACAGCTTTCCAGAAATTTTGTTCAATCTGAGCTTATTCATTGCATCAATGCATCCACAAATGCTTTGATGTCGCCTTGAATTCCCAAACTGCGGCTTTCCAAATTCGCAGGCACCGCCGCGTATTCCCAATTCACGCGAATAAAAGACGCGCCGTGAATTTGCTGGGTAATGGTCTCCATGGGCATGCGGATGACCGTTGGCGTGTTGTACCCTGCCCCAAGCTCTAGCAACACAATTTTCTTGTCCACTTGCCCATTGATCCATTTGATAAAGCGCTCTCGCTCTGCTTCATATGGCGTTTCCAAGAATGAGCCATCAATTCGAGCATTGATAAACATTGGCTCGCCGCAGTTTGGGCAGCGTGGCACGGCAGCATCATCCGTCAACACCTGTAACTCTGGATCCAGCGCGGTCTGCATTTTTTCAAAGAACGGGCGAATATCCCACACGCTGTTTTGTGTGCACGGTACTGTGCATTGAATGCGGCCATAGCTGCCTTGCGGGGTGTAGAGCTTGTCTGCGTCGAAGCCGTTTTTATGGAATAGTTCATCGACGTTGGAGGTCATCACAAAGTAGTCTTTGTTGCCCACAATGCGGCGTAAGTCTTTGTACAGTGGACTGCTAACCTGCGAGAAATACACGTAGTTCAGATGCACGGCGTAGTAGCCCCACATCTCAGCCTCCGTCCAGCCTTGGTACCCCATCAGTTGATACTGCATTGAGAAGCCGCGTTTGACCCAAGCCGGAAAGACCTCGGCGAACTTCTCACGGTCGGTGTAGTTGATGCCTGCGGCAGCGGTGAGACCTGCCCCAGCGCCAATGAGGATGGCGTCTGCATTGCGAATGTAGTCGGCGGCGATTTGGTAGTCTGTGTTGGTCATTTGGGGTTTTTCAACAACTTCGTATTGTCATCTCCGCGCAGGCGGAGATCCATGTGTAACCTTGGGTGAATATATCCAGTAAGCTATTTCATCAACTCCGCATAGACTCCATAATCCCGCTCGGAAAAGACATTGAACACCACTAAATCCAGCGCGTCTGGATGATGTTTCAGCCAATTACACACGGTTGCATAAGCGGTCTTTGCTGCTTCGGCAATCGGATAGCCAAACACGCCCGTTGAAATACAGCAAAACGCCACGCTGCGAATTTGTTCAATCTCAGCGCAGGTATCCAAGCAACTGACATAGGCTTGCGCTAACTCAGCGACGTGTTGATCTGTCAGTTGCTCTTTCACAATAGGTCCAACCGTGTGCAAGACAAACTTAGACGGCAGGTTATAGGCTCGCGTCAGCTTGGCCATACCTGTTGGCTCCGGCATATTTTGCTTTTGCATGATCACATTGCAATCATCGCGGAGTTGCACACCCGCCTTGGTGTGGATGGCGTTATCGATGCAGCTATGCAATGGCTGAAAGCAGCCCAATAACCGATTGTTCGCAGCATTCACAATGGCATCGACGGCTAGCGTGGTGATGTCACCTTGCCATAAGGCAATCTTGGTGGCGTTGACCGTCAAGGATGCTGCGGCTTGCAATGCTTGCGCAGTGGTCACTGGTGTTTCAGCCAGTTCTGCTTGTAACAGTGCATCTAGCTTTGCTATTGCGTTGGGTTGCAGAAAATGCGGTTCTAACGGATTGAGCGCGGCATGCAACAAGCGCCGTTTTTCGGCATACTGCGCTGCTTCTACCTTGCTAAACTGATTTGTAACATGCGTAAGTTCCGCGAGCAAAGCGTCAACGATTGCTTCACGCTCTGCGCTTGATAAGCGGGCTGGCTGTGCTGCAAACGGCGTAAACAGATCGATATCGGTGGCGTAATCTTGGATGTTGAGAAATGGCATTCTGTTTCGATTATAGAAGAGATGCTAGCCATAGGGTGGTGCTTCGATGGGGTATTCTGGACTTTTCTTCGCTTTCTACGCCGCAGGATAGATTTATAATCGCGGCCAATTACAGTTTGATCATCATATGTTGAAACACCCTGCTACCATTGGCTTCATTAGCCCCCCTGCTTGGCTTGACCCAGCGCCCTCTGAATTTCCCGCTGCCGTTGTGGAGCCTGTCCGCACGCAGCAAGCACCATTGTTACTGCCAGACTTTGACTACAGCTTAGACAGCATTGCCAATGTGCAAGCTGAATTGCAACTGTGTGCCAAAAGCCTTAGTGCGGCAGGTTGCGATCTTGTTGCGCAAGTTGGCAGTCCTTTTGCTTGGGCCAAGGTCACTAGCGAATCCGAAGCTCGTCAACGCAATGCGGATATTGCCGGTGCCGCTGGCGTTCCCTCGCTGATGACCAGCCTCGCGATTGTGGATGGTCTGCGTGCCATCGGTGCGAAACGCGTCACCCTAGCCTGCACCTACTACGACCACCTCTGGCGCGATGCGTTTGTTACTTACTTAGACCTGTGCGGCTTCGAAGTCCTCTACGCCGCCACCATTGCAGATCAAGGGCTGATTCCTGCCCATGAAAATCCGTCTGACTACGGCTGGCGCATGACGCCGGAACTCACGACCCAAGCCATCACACTGGCAGCAAAGTCTGCACCTCAGGCAGACGCCATTGTGGTCACTGGCTCCGGCACGCGCACACTGAAATTGTT
>JAHDIM010000499.1 GCA_020630805.1 Anaerolineales bacterium | reverse complement strand
GTTGGCTGGTTGGCTGGTTTAGCATAATCCGGCTCTGGAAGACTGCAAATACGCGCCGACTCTACTAACCAACTTACAAACGATCCAACTATGAAACATACCTATCTACTCATCATTCTCAGCCTACTTTTTCTCTCTGCCTGCGAGGCTCTCATCATCGATGAAGGGGCGCATCAGGACGGCGTAGTGCCGGATGGCGAAACCGCTGTAGTGACATGGGTTGTAGATGGCGATACGGTTGAAGTTGAGTTCCCAGACGGTCGTCAAGAACGCGTCCGCTACATTGGTATCAACACCCCTGAGTGGGACGAACGCTGTGGCGATGAAGCCACAAAGAAGAATATCGAGTTGGTCAAAAATGAAACAGTCATCTTAGTCCCCGACTTGACCGACCGCGACCGATTTGATCGCTTACTGCGTTACGTGTACGTGGGTGATCGCCTGATCAATGCCGAACTTGTCGCGCAAGGCTATGCCTTTGCCCGCACCTATGGCGATGATGACCTAAATGCAGATTTGTTATATGACCTCATGGATGAAGCCGAAGAAAAGAAATTAGGCTGTCTCTGGGGAGAATAAATTATTAGCCGCGGACGAGCGCGGATGAACGCGGATTTTTATTGTAATAACTCTGCGCTCTCCGCGCTTGCCCTGAGCGGAGCCGAATGGAACTCCGCGTTGCACCTTTTTTAACTATGAAAGAACGCGAAACTTATCCTGTCAACGTTGCTGGTGTCCAGCGCGACTTAGAACTGTTTGAAGTCAAACCGGGCTTGCGCATTGCTATTTTGAATATTCTGGGCGATGTTGAGTTGGTGCAAGCTGCATCAAATGCGCTTGGGGAACGCCTAGCGAGTGTCGAGTACGACGTGCTTGTAACCGCCGAAGCCAAGAGTATTCCGCTGATCCATGTGTTGGCGGCAGTCACGAATAAGCCTTATGTTGTGCTGCGCAAAGCTTACAAGCCGTACATGGGTGATGCCGTTTCGGCTGAAACGCTTTCCATCACGACTGGCAAGTCACAAACGCTCTACCTTGATGAAAAAGACAACGCCCTGATTTCAGGTAAAAACGTTGTCTTGGTAGACGATGTGATCAGTACCGGCTCTACCCTGCAAGGAATGCGATTAGTGATGGAGAAAGCTGGTGCAAATGTCGTAGCGGACGCTGCAATTTTCACTGAGGGCGAACGCAGCCAGTGGGAACATATTGTGGCCTTGGGGCATTTGCCACTGTTTTTTGATTAGAAAAATTCGTAGTGCCACACCGTGGTGTGGCACATGTACATCAAGCTAAGCAATTCTGCTAGCCGAAACAACAGCATTTACGTCATCCCGATGCGAATGAGTTGCAGATAAGTCAACAAAGCCTGTGTGCAGCGGGATCTCTTTATAATTCAATGCTACTTTCTGGCCCATTGTCTCCTAATGAGACTTGTGCTGAGCCTGCCGAACGTATC
>JAHDIM010000155.1:5681-9071 GCA_020630805.1 Anaerolineales bacterium | reverse complement strand
CAGCTATCAGCTATCAGCGCAAAGATTGTAAAGGAGGGGCGTGGAGTTGTAAACGCGTGAACTTTGCCAACAGTGCGTTAGTTCAAGTTCCGGTTTTGGGCTTGCATTTTTGGACCGACGCGCAGCATTTCAACAAGAAAAGCATTTTCACGGTTGTATACGTTGTGCATTTCTGTCATCAATTCTGCAACGCTGTTGATATGAAGAATGCGTTGCTTTATTTCCGTGGGCACTTGCAGCAGAATTGTGCCTAAATATGCCAAAGACATTGGCTCTTCTGGAAGCTTTTCTGGATCAATATCTGTGTCTGCAATGGAAGAGATGGTATGCAAATAGTTGCGGACAAGACGCCGTAGACTATAAGTTTTCTTGATCATGGCCATGGCGTCGCTTTCTTCCATGGTTAGAATCTCGACCGTACCATGCAGGTAGATCTTGTCATGATGCAGTTCGTGGATCTTGAAGCGATCACGTCCGACGGTGTTAATGTATAAACGGCCATCTTCAAGGCGCTGGACATTCACAATTTCTGCTGTGCAGCCCACCATATGTGGTTCAGCATCACCACCTGCTTCAACGCCATTCTTAATTAGAACAACTCCGAACGGTTGTCGGGCATCGATACATTCATTAATCATCAAACGGTAACGCTCTTCAAAAATATGCAGTGGTAACGGCATACCAGGGAAGAGGACAACGTTCAATGGGAAAAGTGGCAGATCAATCACGTAATCTGAAAGTGTCCATTTGTTGACAGTGGTTATCTCACTGTTATAATATTCGAACGATTTCATGCAGTAACACAAACGTGAACTGCAATAACTTGGGGCCGTGGCGGAATTGGTATACGCGGCAGGTTGAGGGCCTGTGTCCTTAGGACGTGTGGGTTCGAGTCCCACCGGCCTCACTAAGTCTCTGGAGAAATTCAGGGACTTTTTTATTTAATTAGAATTGCCTCCCAGCAATGCCGCAGACTACCGCAATACCGTTGCTTCTAGCCCTCTTGACATAGTAAGTCTATCGCTATTTATGCATTCGAACAGATGATCAAATATGTGAATCTGCACAATTTCAATGCGGTAAGATTCAATCATGCAGTATATCTATGATTTTTTAGATGGATGGGCGCAAATTGCCAGCGTTTTGATGTGGGTCGGACTGGCCTATATTGTGGGGCTGACGGTCTATGTGCAGTTTTTCGTCAAAGATGAAGAAGAATAACTGTCGTGACATAGTGTGCCACGTCACGACAGTGTGTTGCTAATTTCCGACTTCAACGGTGCGCGTTTGGGCGTACCAACGCGAGAAGGTTGTAAATCGATCTGCCGGTTGCAGTAACGTCCCCATTTGCACATTCTGGACTGAATCCCGGACAGCATAGGTGTAAATGGGATGAAACAGCATAATAGCTGGGGTTTGGGCTTGGAAACGCTGTTGGAACTGTCCGTAAAACTCTTTACGCGCTTGAATAGATGGCGTAATGCGTGCTTGCTCAAGCATTTCACTCATTCTGCGGTCACTGTAGCCACTGTAGTTCTGACCACCTTCAATCTGAGTTTGGTGCCAAAACGGATATGGGTCAGGATCTGGCGTTTCACTGAAGCTGAAATTGATCAGCGCTGCTTCAAAATTGCGCGGCTCCACGCGTCGCCGGATTAGTTCATCCGCAGGCAAGATTGTAATTGTCGCTCTGACGCCAATCTGACCCCAACTGTTAATAATTTCTGCCGCAATTGCTTTTGACATTTCATTGTCAGGAACTAGCAATTCAAATTCGAAGAGTTCATCTTCACCGTCTTTTTGGCGGACGTAGTCTGCTGTGCCAGGTAAGGCTGTTTCTGGAATACGCCAACCTGCAGCTCGCAATAGGTCGTTTGCTTCGTCTAAATCTTGCTCCATTCGGACGAGACCTTCATCATAGGCCCAAGTCCCAGGCAAGATTGGCCCCGTGGCGATAAACGAATTCCCCTCTAAAACATTGCGCAAGATCCGCTCGCGATTGATTGCTAACCCGAGCGCCCGTCGAACGCGCCGACTTTCAAAGAATGACAGCGTCTCTTCTTGCTGATTGAACAGCACCATGCTGTATTCAGACATGCGACTGTTGAACAAGTTGGTGTTTAGATCGGCAGCGAGTTGGGCGTGACCAGTCGGGCTAACGCCACCAAGCGCATCTATTTGTCCGTTCTGATAGGCCGTTATTGCGCTTGCTTCTGTATCAAAGAAGATGAGACGGACTTGGCTAATGTAAGGTAACGCACCTTGATAGGTAGGGTGCGTGGTTAGCAGAATATCTGTGATGGCATCATCTGCATTGCGATTGATAGTGCGAACGCGAAAAGGTCCAGCTCCGATCATGGTGTCCGCTGTCACTGTGCCGAGCGCTGCTCCAGATTCATAGATGTGTTTTGGAAGCACGGCAAAGGTCATATAGTCCAGAAACGGTGCAAACGGTTCAGTCAACGTCAGCTTGAGCGTATTCTGATTGATTTTTTTGACCGTAACACTTTGCCACAGTTCGCCGAGCCCTTCTGTAATTGGAATGCCTTCTGATTGCAAAAGCTGCAACGTAAAGACTACATCATCAATCGTGATGGGTTGATTGTCGTGCCAACGTAAGTCGTCTCGCAGTACGAAAGAGTAGGAGAGGCCGTCTGCGCTTACAGCCCAGCTTGCAGCGAGGTCAGCTACCGGTAAGCCCCGTTCATCAAATCGGATCAGGCCGGCATAGACCAAACGACGTACGTCTCGGTCGGCGTCTGTTACAGCAGGGAAGAGCGGATTCAATTGTTGGGGACGCCCAATAATGCCTTCGGTGAATGTCCCACCTGAAGCGGGTAATTCTTCTGTGACGACTGTGTCGGACCCAGAATAGAGGGAAAGTAGACCTAAAACGCTGGCAATACCAATTGCAGCAAGAATCAATTGAATACGGATCAATCTCATAGAACGCCAATTATAGAGTTTTCAATCAAATTTGGTGGGATGGGCGTTGGGTAGCAGGATGTTTTGTTTGTGTGATCGTTGGTTGTGCAAACAAAAAAGCCCGTTCAAGAGAACGAGCTTCTGAAGTTTTGGGTGTTGTTGCTGTCTTAGCTGACGTACAACATCGCAATTACAAATGCGAAGAATACAACTGACAAACCAACAGTAATGCGGAAAATGAGTTTTTCAACACCACGACGAGCGCGGTAAACACCACCTTCGCTGCTGCCAGTCATCCCGCCTAGGCCAGCGCCTTTGCTTTGCAAAACAACGGTTACGATCAGCGCAATGCCGACCAAAATAATGAGAATGTTTAGAGTAGTTGTCACGGGAAATAATCCTTTTAAACGTCAATTTTTGACAGTATAGCATAGGAATGAGACGAGAATAATTGATGTTTTTGTC
>JAHDIM010000155.1:0-5581 GCA_020630805.1 Anaerolineales bacterium | reverse complement strand
TACAATTGCTTATTATTCAGAACCTTCAATTGGGTTGCGTTGATAGGCGTCCAGCGCCAAGGCAAGTTTCTGCATGAAATACAAATCCCCACGTGCGAAGAAAGGGGTATCTACATAAGTAGAGAGTTCTTCGGCTGGTGTATCGGTGAGCAAAGCGGTTGCAGTAAAGAGCGCTTGGGCTTGACCAAGCGGTGCGATTGAATTCTCTAGCACGGCTTCTTGAGCACCACTGACAAACCACATCGGGGCGAGTTGCTTAGCTGCGCGTAACGCTGCTTCGATTTGCTCTGGAATGCGGTTGCGCATCAACGCTGCCAACTCCGGTACCAGATACATGAACTGTGTTTCGACATTGAAACTGTTGCCATAGGCCTGGACCGGATCATTGGCAAACGCTGCTTCGAACTTGAAATTGCGCAGGCGTAGGCTGATTAAGCGTTGGAGTCGCAGTTGGACAAGTCGTGACGGTGTTTTTCCTGCCAGTTTCTGTAATTCTAAATAGCCCATGTACCCCGCGATGAAAGCGTTATGGACATACGGCATTTTCTCTAAGACGCTGCGTTTGGGCGGGCGCTCTAGCAGACCATTTACTGTTGTCCATAGTCCAGACGCGACATCAAATTCAGCGGCATATTTCCAGAGCACGTAGAACGCAAATGGGTTTGTGCCCCAGACCCCTTTGCCATCGGGACCGCCTTGATCTCTAAAGACCCAGTTCTTCTCTTTTTGTTCACTGTTTGCAAGCTCTTCTTCAATTTCGGGAGGCAATGCAAACGCCTCGCGGGCTGCGCCATCCCAGCCAACATGGTTAACTAGGTGTGGCCGAAACTCACGGTACTCGTTTTGTAAATAATCTCTTGCGCGGTCACCGAGGCTACTGTCTAAATGTGGAATTGCGAGCAGCAATGTCCACATTGTGTCTGCTGGTTGATGGAAATAGTCAGAGAAGTCATCGCCCAGAATATTGCTTTGCCATAAATCTAAGACGCCGTGGCTAGTGTAGCCAGGGCGCATATGCCCTGCATTGATTAATGTTGCAATTTCAGCGCTCAGCATTTGCCGCAATACCTCTGCCGACTTTGGCGCAGGGGCTTGAGCGTCTTGATTTGAAATAGTGATGGCAGGTTTTGCGAGAATCGGGGCGGTGTCTGGGCTGTAAGCAATCACCGAATTGCTACGGTGCATATACACGCGCCCTTTATATGGAATTGGCGCGTTTACATCGCCGTGGTTGCCATAGACCCCATTGGGCCCACCAAACGCCAAGTGCGCTTGCCCATTGTGGAAAAACTCGTCGTAACCGGGGGCGCTTGCGGCGAGACTATAGTTGAAGTAACGCCATTCACGTGACGGATCTGTGTCACCAGTGGAGGGCAAAATTCCATTACGGTAGCGGTTTGGAAACAATTGCTCTGGTTGACTAATATCCATACTGCCTGCTTCCCGGTCGCAGCACAGATTCCAGTAGATGGTGTTGCCTCCGGCCGAGACGCCCATCGGTTCGTCGACTGCGTTCCAGTCGGCGCTAATCAGGCTAATATACGGTGAGTCTGGCTCCCAGCCGCTGACGTGCCCGCCGGCAATGGCTGGGTCAGACAAATAACTATTTTGCGTATATAACGCACCATCGCCACCAATTACAGGAGGATAACGGGTGCCGTTATGTGTCCATGACCATGCAATTGGGGCAACGCCAACTTGCTCGCCTGTTTCTTGATCTAAGACAAAAACGCTGCGCCGCCATGGTTTCGCTGTCAAATAATCTAGCGTTGGCGTGGCATCAACGGTTGGGGTGTTTTGCGCCCATTTTCCTGGGCGCTGCCCAAGTTGGCCAATTAGTTTGCCTTTGGGTGCTGCTTCATGATTGAGATAAAGTTCGTCTAATTCCCAGTCGTGCAAGTGGCTGCGAATTGAGCCTGGTGCAATGCGTGTACGGTAGTTATTGCTACCACTGAAGATGACGTAGTCTTCGTAAATAACCGGCCACCAAGATTGAAAGCCTGCCCCAGGCAATTGGGATGTTTTCCAGTTCAAGTCCCCAGTGACGCTGTTTAGCGCATACGCGGAACCATCTTCAGCAGCAAAGAAAACCTGTGAGTCAGACAGTGCCGCAGAATACAAAATTGGTCCGGCTGCTTGAAATTGCCAGCGGAGACTGCCAGCGTCGTCACCAGTAATGGCAATCGCATAAAACATGCCAGACCGGTCGCCAAGATAAATGGTGTCATCATCGATGGCGGGGCTCGTTTGAAAGCCACCAGTTGATTCAAAGGTCCAAAGCCCTGCACCAGTGTTGATATCAATGGCATGCACATACTGATCAAGCCCGCCAACGTAGGCTATGCCATTCTGGATAGTAGGCGAATGTCCTAGCGGTCGGGATGTGGCATAAAACCATTCTTCATCGCCTGTTTCGGCATTGATCGCATATAGACCACTGGCTGTCGCAACAAAAATTTTGTCATCTGCGGCAATGAGTTGGACCTTTTGCGAAATATAGGCTTCAAAAGGCTTGTACCAATTTGGGAAGAGCTGGCCGCTTACTTCTTCCGGTGACCAAGACGTCCGTTGTGGGTTAGCCCCAGCCATGGGCCACTCTGCAGCAGATTGAGAATTGTTTGACATACTTTGGGAACGAATTTGAGACTTATCTGTCTAGCGGAATAAGGTGGGATTGGCAGTAGTGGTTTTGAACACTTTGAGTGCGTTAGGCGCGATTTGAATTTCTGCATTGGCTACGTTCCCCATGACTTCGCCATCAAGCTGCATAGGGATGGGGCGTGGTGCTTCAATGCGAAACTCGGTGCCTAGATCCATTACGGTTTCATTGTGTTCAAAGTGAGCATTTTGAATAACCCGTGACGCTAAGACAAATGCATCTAAAAAGTGATCGCCTTCAAAGGCCCAGAGCGTGATCTTGCCATCATCAACGCGGGCTTCAGGGTCTAAGCGGGCTAGACCGCCAGCATATAGTTGAATATTTGTAACGACGCTAAATAGAAAATCATTTTCATAGGTGCGCGTTGCGGTGTGAATTTTGAATGGGGTTGGGGTCCAAGAGGTGGATGCCCAGAGCCCTTTGGCAGCATAGCTTAACTTACCGAATTTTTTTTCGAGCGGTTGCCGAGGTTCTACGCTGGCAACGACGTGGGCGTCAAATCCGAAACCGGCCCACAGCAGAAAGGCGTGCTCGTTACACACTCCGACATCAATGCTGCGGACATCGCCTTCAATTTGCGCGATAACGGCATCTGTCAAAGCGCTGGTCCACGGATGTTTCACGTATTGCAGACCAAGCTCTTGTGCCCAGACATTGGCTGTCCCAGTTGGCAACACGCCCAGAATTGTGTCGCTGCCCTTCAAAATGTTGGCTGCTTTGCCCAAACTGCCATCCCCGCCAGCGATGAATACAGCGTCTTTTCCTTTATCTCGGGCGAGCTGCGTAAGGCGTTTGGTATCTCCGGCCTGTTCGGTAAGCATGATTTCTGCTTGCCAGCCGTAATCATGCAGTAACTTGACGCTATGCTCAATGAGCGGCAGGGCGGGAAATCTTCCAGAAACTGGATTGTGAATAATGGCAGCAGTTGGCATAGATAAAAAGTTGTCACTTATATCTACGCAGTTGTGAGACATAAGTTGGCCAGCGAAATTATAAGCAATAGCACGTTAATCATGCTGAACTGGCCCTGATTTTGCAGAGATACCCGTGAAGACCTGCAATTTTGGTTTCAATCTGAGCTGTTTATTTGAGTACTTGTGTCTAAGTTGCTGGGAGTCTTCGTTTGAAATCGAACGTTAGAATTTTGTTTGTAGTGACTGTGGTCACCTGAAAACACGCGAAATTGTCAGATTGATGATTGCGTTGCATTGTGTCGCCACGGTACAATAAAAGCTGAATTAAGGACAAGAATTCAGTCCACTTAATCTTCTGAGTTTGTGAGTAACGACCATTTACTGAACCGCCGATATCGTCTACTAGAGCATATTAGCACTGGTGGGATGGCTGTTGTATTTAAAGCGCAAGACCTGTCGCTAGGCCGCAATGTCGCGGTCAAGATTTTGCGTAAGGATTTGACTCACGATCACGAATTCCTGACACGTTTCCAGCAAGAAGCCCGTTCGGCGGCCAATCTGATGCATCCGAACATTGTGACGGTGCACGACTTTGGTGCCGATGGCATGCGATATTACATCGTTATGGAATACATTGACGGAAGCGAACTGAAGACGCAAATTCGACAAAAAGCGCCGTATCAATTGAATGAAGCAATTGATCACATGATCCAAATCTGTTCTGGCGTGGGCTACGCTCACCGTGCAGGGATTGTGCACTGTGACTTGAAGCCGCAAAACGTGCTGATTACCAGTGAAGGGCGTATGAAGGTGACCGACTTCGGGATTGCCCGTGCACTTTCAACCATCAAGCCTGGTGAAAAACATGATGTTGTGTGGGGTAGTCCCCAATACTTCTCACCAGAGCAGGCGGCAGGCGAGGCGCCATCGGCTGCGTCAGATGTGTATTCACTTGGCGTTATTTTCTTTGAATTATTGACGGGGCGCTTGCCGTTTCAAGCGCAAAATCCGCAAGACTTGGCAGTCATGCATTTGCGTGACAAGCCGCCATCAGTGCGTAGCATCAATCCAAATGTTCCCGAAGCTGTGGAACGGATTGTGACAAAGCTGCTTTCTAAGGAAAGCGGGCAACGCTACCGCAGTGCGGACCAGTTAGGGCATATCTTGCGGGCGTATCGGAAGCACGGTAATGAGGCGACGAATGTTTACCCATCAGCACGTGTGCCTGCGAAACCGCCGACTGGCGCAACGACTGCGCGTCAACCTCAAGCAGCAGCGCCAAGCCGTCCTAGTTCAGGTACTTTACCGCCACGGACTAATCCATTGCCGCCGAAAGGGGTAACTGCGACTGGACCACGGACTAATCCGCTGCATCCGCCACGACGACAGACAGCCAGCATTGGGTCTTCAACCGGAGCCACTGGGGCAGCGTCGCAACGCGTGGTGCCGCGTCGGGCACCGTCACGCACAGGACCCACTGGATCTACTCGTCGGTATCCTGATCAATCTCAACCGATTGCTGAAGTCAGCGATGATGTCGATTGGATGTACTACGTGCTGGTTGGGGTTGCTCTAATTTCAGTGCTGGGACTCATTCCACTTTGGACCATGGTTTACTTTGCATATCGTAATCCATTTGCGCCCGCAGGCGTCATTGAGCCGATTGGTGCCGTCCTACAAATGGCATTCAGTTTACTCTCATGGTTGTAACTTAGCAGATTGGTATAATTTGTGAAGAAAGGAACAAAGTTGTTGCTTGCAGCCAATTTTGCATCATTTCTGAAAAAACTACGCAACCTTGTCGGAAACACTCCCCATTTACTACGTCATCATGGGACGTTAACAAAAGTCCAATAATATCTGTAGTAGGGTAATAATCACATTCGCCACGTGCGTCTACGGGAAGGCCGTATGTGGAACAGGCAAATTTAGTGCAATTGGGTATATACCTTGTTGTAAATCTCTGGAGGTAACTCTGTGAATTCAAATCGGGCCAGACAAGTTATGG
>JAHDIM010000154.1 GCA_020630805.1 Anaerolineales bacterium | reverse complement strand
ACCCAAGGCAACTTGTTTGAACCAGGTGACACCCCACACAGCAACATGCAATTCTTGGTGTTCTGTGCGGCAACAATCCGTGCAGTTCACAAATATGCACCGCTGTTGCGCGCTGCTATTGCAACTGCAAGCAACGATCACCGCTTGGGTGCAAACGAAGCACCACCAGCGATTATTTCAATTTTCTTGGGTCAACAATTGTCTGACGTCTTTACCCAAATTTCTGAAAAAGGGAAAGCAACGTCATCAAAAGAAAGTGGTACCTTGCGTCTTGGTGTAGACAGCATTCCAGCTTTGCCTAAGCATGCTGGTGACCGTAACCGCACCAGTCCATTTGCCTTTACGGGTAACAAGTTTGAATTCCGCGCTGTTGGTTCAAATCAATCCATTGCAGGGCCAGCGACCGTGTTGAACACGATCTTGGCTGAATCTTTAGATTATATTGCAGACAAGTTGGCCGGCGTTGGCCGCAGCCGCGCTGCACTGAGCGACGCTGTTCAAGCGCTGTTGGCTGACATCATGAAAGAACATGGTGCTGTGGTTTTCAATGGTGACGGTTACTCAGATGAATGGCACAAGGAAGCTGAATTCGAACGCGGTTTGCCAAACTTGCGCACCACTGCTGACGCATTGCCAGCATTTGCGACAGAATCTGCTGAAGCCTTGTTCTCCAAGTATGCTGTCTACAGCAAGGCAGAACTGCATGCTGTCTATGAAGTTGCTCTAGAGCAGTACAACATGTCAATCAACGTTGAAAGCAACTTGGTTCAAGAAATGGCCCAAACCATTATCTTGCCAGCAGCAGCTCGTTACGCTGGTGAATTGGCGGCATCGATTGTTGCGATCAAAGAAGCTGGTGTAGATGCTGACAACAGCGTTCTGACCGAAGTTGTGGCGCAAATTGATGCGCTGAAAGCAGGGATCGCAAGTGTTGCTGCTGCGAAGGCAGACGCTCCAGAAGATGCTCAAGCAGAAGCAGATCACAACCGTGACGCAGTCTTGCCAGCAATGTTGGAAGTCCGTGCTGCTGCAGACGCGTTGGAAGGCTTGGTCTCAGACGACTTGTGGCCACTGCCAACCTACCAAGAAATGCTCTGGTTGCGCTAGTCGCTTACTGAAGCATTCGTTTGAAAATAAAAAGGCCGCTCAATTTCCTGAGCGGCCTTTTTTTGATGATATAGCGCGTTGGCTTGCCAAGGCGCGTGTTGTATTTACCTAGTATTAGCCTGAGTTCTGGATAAGCATTGTCTTTACAATTTGAACGAATTTCTATTACTTGAGTGCGATAGAGGAGGCTGAGCTTGTCGTCCGCAGGTGAGGCTCTGCCGCTAGCCGAGTTGCGAGTTTAATCACGCCCGGCTTCGACAAGCTCAGCCTACCTAATATAGCCCGCGTAATATATTCAAAAATGTTATCCAGAACACAGGCTGCCTAGCATCGCCTTAAAAACAAAACGGGCTCCTGCAAGGAACCCGTTTTGAAGAAAGCCTATGTTATTTTTCGTCTGCGCGTTTGTGAGCAGACGAGCCAGAGGCGTAAGCAAGGAAGCTTACCTTTGGCTTGGTGGTCTTTGGCTTGGCGGTGCGACGGTTGCCTTGAAGCGCAATTTCGAAGAGTTCACGGTCATTCCCATACATGGCGACTGGCATCTTTGTTTGTGAAGTGTGAGTTTGCTTTTTCATAATTACGCTACCTGCGCTATCGCGCTCTAAGTAAATCATCTTGTTTGGCGAATATTCGCTAAAAGTATTCTATGGGACTTCTCAAGCAGAGTCAACTCGCAATAGGCTATACTTTGCTCTGGAAACATCGAATTTTAGGATTCCCGCGAATTTTCGCTACGCATTAGCGAAAAATACACCTCCTTATTATGAATAGCGCCCTAGTTAACATCATCTTTGGCATGAAAGTGCGGCAAGCCCGCAATGCCGTTGGACTTAATCTCTCTGAATTTGCTGCAGCCTGTGAGCTGTCACCCTCTTACGTGACTGAAATTGAGAAGGGCCGCAAGTATCCGCGTGCTGACAAAATCATGCGGATTGCGCAGGTGCTTAATAAGGAATATGACGAGCTCGTTTCCATTAAGCTGCCGCCAAGTCTGACGCACCTTGAAGCTGCCCTGTCCAGCACCATTCTGATGGACTTTCCTTTTGAGGAATTTGGGCTAGAAGCTGGTGACATTGTGAACATGCTGACGCGTCAGCCGGACAAAGCCAGTGCCTTAATCCATGCGCTGATTGAAATTGGCCGTCGTTATGATGTGCGCGAAAGTACATTCTTACGCGCGGCGCTGCGGTCGTATCAGGAATTGAACGAGAACTACTTTCCTGACTTGGAAGAAAAAGCGGTTGAACTTAGTAAGAAGTATGGGTTTTCCAAACTGCCAATTTCTTGCGAAGCGATTGAAAATGCACTGAATGATTCGTTTGGAATTGTCGCGGACTACGATGATTTGGTCACCAAGCCTGAGCTAGCGCACTATCGTTCTGTGTTCTTAGATGGCGTGCGCCCGACAGTGCTGGTCAACGGCAAGATGTCTCTAGCGCAACGCAAATTCACGCTGATGCGCGAACTGGCCTACAAAGAACTGGATATCAAAGAGCGTAATTACACGTACTCTCCAGAGCGTGCCGACTCTTTCGAGCAGGTCATGGGAGATTTCCGCGCGTCTTACTTGGCAGGCGCTTTGTTGTTGCCACGTTCTGAAATCCAAGCAGATATCGCCGCCTTTTTTGACTTGCCACAGTGGGAATATAAACCGCTGCTGAAGATGCTCCAAAAGTATGATGTGTCTCCAGAGGCGTTGCTGTATCGGTTTGCGCAGGTCATTCCAGAATACTTCGGCATTAAGCTGCATTTCTTACGTTTCCACACGACCGATAAAGATCCGTATCAGTTGACGAAAGAACTGAATTTGAATCAGCTCATTGTGCCGACTGGCATTGGGTTGAACGAACATTACTGCCGTCGTTGGCTGTCAATTCGGTTGCTAGAAGATCTCAGTAACGACCAAAGCTCACATATCACAAAAGATGGCCTGTCGGTGTCTGTGCAGATGTCAGAGTTCCTCAATACGCAGGACCGCTTCTTATGTATTGGCTTTGGCCGCAGCCCGTCTAATCTGGGGGGGCAGTCTACGAGTTCGATTGTGGGGTTCCGCGTAGAGCCAGACTTACACAACACCATTCGGTTTATGCATGACCCGAAAATTATGCGCTTATTGATTGATCAAACGTGTGAGCGCTGTACGCTTAGTGCAGCCCAGTGCGCCGACCGCGCTGCAGAGCCAGTCATTGTGCAAAGACAAGAAGCTAGCCGTCTGCGGCGGAAAGCATTGCGTCAGTTGATGACGAAGCACGGCGGGTAGCATTTGTTACTAGGCGTAGCGCCTTGGCTTGCCAAGGCCAGCGACTGAAACAAACTTAGTTACCTTACAGTTTCACCGAGCAATACGTCGTAATCGCTATCGTGTTCGTAATCGTAATCGAGAAGACATGCTCAATTACGAATTTCAGATTCATTCTGCCAGAATCACACTGAAGCTCGCAGTGAATTCATAATCAGAAAGTCATAAACGTGCTATCCCTTATCGATTACGAACGCGATTACGACAACGAATACGAGTAAATTCGCAGGTTGATTAAAAGTGTAGGGCTAGAAACAAACCATATCTGCGGCCTAACTCTCTAACCACCTGCTTAGGTAAGCTATCTTACGAACTTCGCCTCTTAATACTGAAAGCGCGTTGTGACATTGGCGTCCGATGCGCAAAAAAATCAGTAAGGTAAACGACTTATGACAACAAAAGAAATCGCAACATTAGCTGGCGGCTGTTTCTGGTGCGTAGAAGCAGTTATTCTAAAAGTTATTGGCGTTGAGGCATCTGTGTCTGGCTACATGGGTGGCGAGGTCGATAATCCAACTTATAAACAAATTTGCACTGGGCGTACAGGCCATGCTGAAGTGATTCAGGTGACCTTTGATCCTAGCGTGACGAGCTACAAAGAGCTACTGCAAATTTTCTTCACTGCGCATGACCCTACCACGCTGAACCGGCAAGGAGCAGACGTTGGGACGCAATATCGTTCTGCGATCTTTTATCATTCAGACGAACAGCGCGAAACGGCGGAAGCAGTGATTCAAGAACTAGACGCTGCCAAGATCTTCCCAAGCCCAATTGTGACGGAAGTGACGGAAGCTAGCACGTTCTACTCTGCTGAAGACTATCATCAGGATTACTACAGCAATAACCCATATGCTGGGTATTGTCGCGTGGTCATTGCTCCAAAGATTGCGAAATTCAAAGCGCAGTTTGCCCATAAGCTCAAAGCATAAAAGCCACTATCCGGCAGCCTAACGCGGAGACGCGGAGCGCGCAGAGATCTTATGAATGAACTCCGCGTACTCTGTGTCTCCGCGTTTTATTTTCCGCATTGACACGCCCTTTATTTAACCCGACAATTTAGACACTATGGCCTTAAACGTATACAACTATCTCACGCGCAACAAAGAACCGTTCACGCCAATTACCGAAGGCGAAGTCAAGATGTATGTCTGTGGACCGACGGTTTATGACCACGCGCATATTGGGCATGGCAAAACGTACACTTCCATGGATGTGATTGTGCGCTACCTGCGTTACAGCGGTTACCGCGTGACGTATGTACAAAACATCACGGATGTCGGTCATATTCTAGACACTGGTGAAGACCGAATTCTGAAAGGTGCCCGCCGTGACCGCATTGAACCGATGCAGGTTGTAGAAACCTATATGCGGTCCTATCTGGATGACATGGACGCGCTGAAGAATACGCGCCCGGACATTATGCCGCGTGCTGCGGCGCACGTCCCGGAACAAATTGAAGCAACTGAAAAGCTGATTGCAGCCGGTCACGCGTATGAAGCCAACGGGTCTGTCTACTTTGATGTCAAGTCTTGGGAAAACTACGGGCGCTTGTCTGGTCGCAAAATTGAAGAACAAGAAGAAAGCGGTCGCATTGAAACCCGCACTGAAAAGCGCAGTCCAGAAGACTTTGCGCTTTGGAAAGCCGCCCCACCGGAACACATTCTGCAATGGGGTAGCCCTTGGGGCCGCGGTTACCCAGGTTGGCACATTGAATGTACAGCCATGGCGACCAAGTATCTAGGCGAAACCTTTGACATTCACGGCGGTGGCTTGGAAAACATGTTCCCGCACAATGAGTGTGAAATGGCGCAGTCTGAAGCCATGACAGGCAAGAACTACTCGAACTACTGGCTGTTGACTGGCTCATTGACTCGTGACGGCGTCAAGATGAGTAAAAGCCTTGGCAACTCACTGCGCATTGCGGACTTGCTCAAACAGTATCCAGCCGAAGTGTTGCGCTTGTTCGTGCTGTCAGCGCACTACCGCGGTCCAATTGACATTTCTGATGATGCGATTGTGGCGGCCCAAAAAGGGTGGGAGCGCTTAGTGGGTCCTTATAACCAAGCTAAGCAAATGTTGAGTGCCGGCGCGGCAGACAGCGACGACAGCAATATCGATGCAATCATTGCGGAAACTAAAGCCAACTTCATCGCTGAGATGGATGATGACTTCAACACGCCAAAGGCCATTGCGCACCTGTTTGATTTAGTGCACAAGATCAACACGATTTTGAATGGCGATGCACCTGTTGCCGCCTCAACGTTGGAAGCGATTATTGCGATCTATGATGAACTCGTCGAAGGCGTTTTAGGCTTATTGCCAAGCGGTGGCGGTCAAGGTGACGAAGCTGCTGCGGAACGCCAAGATGGCCTCATCAAGCTGTTGATTGACCTGCGTGCTCAAGCGCGCGTCAACAAAGACTACGCCACGAGCGACCAAATCCGCGACCAGCTCAAGGACTTGGGCGTCTCGCTCGAAGACGGCAAAGACGGTACGAAATACCGCATCGCTAGCTAGATCTGACTGCCCACGAAGAACACGAAGGTGTACGAAGTTTTGTCTTAGTGCCCTTCGTGTCCCTTCGTGGGCGATTTATTTATGGCACTCCTCTACCGCCGTAACGTGGTGCGTGAAGCACTCAACGCCCAACGTCGCGATCTCCACGAACTCCTCATCGATAAAAAAGCTGATGCCAATAAAGGCGAACTGCGCGATATTCTCAATCTGGCGCAGAAACAGCGCGTGCGCGTCAAACGCGTCGATAAACAGCAACTTAACGACCGCACCAAAGGCGCAATTCACCAAGGTGTTGCGTTGGTCACGTCAGACTATCCGTACGTTGACATCCTAGACATTCTGGACCGCGTTGAGGCCAGCGGTGAACCGGCTTTTATTCTTGCCCTAGATCAAATTCAATCGCCCAGTAACGTTGGTCGCCTGCTGCGCACTGCGGACGCGATTGGCGTGCATGGCATCATCATGCAAGACCGTCGCAATGCGGCCATCACACCAGATGTGATTGAAGCCTCAATGGGCGCCGCAGAGCACACCCTCGTCGCGCAAGTGCCAAACTTGGTGCAAGCGCTGAAACAGCTGCAAAAGCGGGATATTTGGGTTGTCGGGCTAGATATGGACCCGTCTTCACAACCGCCAGATCGGGTGCGGCTTGACGGGGCGACCTGCTTGGTGGTTGGTAACGAAGGTGAAGGGCTGCGCAAGCTAGTCAGCAAAACTTGTGACTTAATGATGTATTTGCCCATGCGCGGTCATGTAGACTCACTGAATGCGTCAGTTGCTGCGTCAGTTGCGCTTTATTTTGCTTGGCAACAGCGTGGATTTTCCGGAAAATAGGCTTAACTTACGTTAAGCGCAATAGTGAGCGAGTGCTTGCTATTCTTCACTGGTATTAAAAACAAGACACGCTGCGTTATCAATGTAACCTGCCGTTTGGGCATTGTAATAGCAATCGCTTGGACGCGAAAACTTATTGTCTGTGGCAAACCTGTTTTTGAGAGACATCGGCACGGGCAACACCATCTATATACTCACACATGACTTACGAAACCTCTACCTGGAATTTGACTACGCTTTTAGAAGCGCCTGTCGGCGATCCGCTTGACCAAGCATTGGCTGACTTAGAAAGCGGAGTCCAAGCCTTAGAAGCGCGCCGCGATTTGCTAACCGCCTCCATTTCTGACCAAGACTTTGCAGACACGTTAGCAATTATTGAAAACGTGATGCGCCACGCTGCGGCGCTGAATGCTTATGGCTTCTTATGGTTCTCTGAACAAACCCAGAACCAAGAGGCGTTGGCGTTTATGGGGCGCATTGAGCAGATCAGCACGGAAGCGCAAAATCGGACGTTGTTCTTTGACCTGTGGTTCAAACAATTGGACGATGCCACCGCGCAACGCCTGATCGATGCCGCTGGTGATAATTCGTACTATCTACGGTTGAAGCAGCTTACAAAAGATAACGTGTTGCCTGAAGCACAAGAAAAGCTGATCAACACCAAAGATTCGAACGGTAAGAATGGCTTAAACAAAGTCTATGAAATGCTGACGAATGCGTACAAGTACAACATCACGGTTGATGGTGAAGCCCAAGAACTCACGCGTGATTCGCTGATGAATCTTGTGCGCCGCCCAGATGCAGATTTGCGTTCGGCTGCGTACGAAGAGTTGTACCGCGTGTATGGCGAAGATGGCTTAGTGCTGGCCCAGATCTATATCCACATGGTGCGCGACTGGCACGAGGAAAACGTCAAACTGCGTGGCTATCCGACTCCAATCGCTGTGCGCAATAAAGCGCAAGACATTCCAGACGCCGCTGTGGATGCACTGCTGGATACCTGCCGCAACAATACGGGCGTGTTCCAACGTTGGTTCAAGCTTAAGGCCAAGCTAGTCGGCATGGATAAGCTGCGGCGCTGTGACATCTACGCCCCGCTGGCACAGGCTGAAAAAGAATATACCTACGACGAAGGTGTCAATCTGGTGTTAGATGTGATGCAGGACTTCTCACCAGAGGTTGCTGGCGTCACCAAGCGCGTGTTTGATGATGGTCATATCCACAGTCAGGTCTCGCAAGGCAAGATGGGCGGTGCGTTCTGTTACGGTGTCCTGCCGGATGTCACGCCGTACGTGATGATGAATTACGACAACAGTGCCAACGACGTGGCAACGCTGGCGCACGAACTAGGGCATGCGATCCATGATATGTATGCCGGTGAGAACAATGGCATGCTGACCTTCCAACCGTGTTTGCCGCTGGCAGAAACAGCATCGACCTTTGCTGAAATGCTGGTCACAGATCGACTGTTGGCTGAAGAAAAAGACCCGGCGGTACGCAGCAGCCTGATTGGTACGTTCTTGGATGACAACTACGCCACCATCATGCGCCAAGCGTATTTCGCGATTTGGGAAAAGACGGCCCATGACATGATCCGCGATGGGGCTTCTGTTGGGGAACTCAACGACGCTTACTTGGCGAACTTAGCCGAGCAATTTGGCGATGCGGTTGAGGTTGAAGACTATTTCAAATGGGAGTGGGTCAGCATTCCGCACATCTACAACTGGCCGTTCTATGTGTATGCGTATACCTTTGGGCAGTTATTTGTTTTGGCGCTGTATCAACGCTATCGCGCCGAAGGCGAGTCGTTTGTGCCGAATTATTTGAAGATCTTGGCCTACGGCGGGAGCGCGTCACCAGCGCATATCTTGACCGAAGCCGGTGTGGATATGACAGACCCAGCGTTCTGGCAAGGCGGGTTCGATTTCATCGGCACGTTTATCGATGAGCTCGAAAACTTAGGTTAGAGGTTGGATTAAGTTTACGGATCTGGGAAATTAAAACTTTGATGTAACGCAATCTCAAGGTTAATAACCAAAACTAAAGGTCCTCTTTATTTTTCTGTATCCGTGAATTGCATAAACTGTAATTACCTACCTACTTTACCGATCTGGCTAACGCCATATCAACTAATTACCGGACACACCCTGCCTGATCAGCGGGGTGTGTTTGTTTAAGTCGCTATCGTATTCGTGTTCGTAATCGTAATCGATGAGTCTCTGTCAATATCGAGTTTTATCGATTACGAACACGATAGCGATTACGACAACGAGATAGGCTAAATATTTTTCAGTCGCTAGGGTTATCGAATCCACGGCCCTATGCGCATCAAGCTAAGGATGAACAAATCGCTAATAATTGCAATCGCGATTGATACGTT
>JAHDIM010000153.1 GCA_020630805.1 Anaerolineales bacterium | reverse complement strand
CGATTGAACGTGCCAACATCATTATTGTGTAGATCGGCAACTTTTAGCTTCCAAACGCCTCGGATGTCAGTGTCACCTTCCAGCAAAGTACGTAGCTGCGGTCGGTTGCCAACATTGAACGTTTGCTTCAAGTCATCTGCACTGCCGCCGTGGCCGGTGTAGAGTGCAAAGTGTTCACCACTGGGACTAATCAGGAACACCTGCAAGTCTCCCCGCCACGGATGGGTTATATCTACCGTGACACTAATGGATTTCAGTTTTCCGCTTTCTTTGACGTCAATTTCGCTCACGATGCCATTTGGATCGTTATCTGGAATTTCGCGTTTTGGTTCAACCATCCACGTATTGTTGGTAGGTTGGTCAACTTGAAAGTGCAGTCCCCATCCTTCCAAAGCGCCATCATCATGTTTGGCAAGGTCAGCGACAGTAAGTTCCCATTCACCCGCAATTTGATTTTGCACAAACTTAGCCAGAGCAGGGGTTGTTGACAGCGTGAAACGTTTCCGCAAATTGTCTTGGCTACCGCCAGAACGCGAATGTAAAACAACCGTTTCTCCGTTTGGTGCTCTTAGCTTGACTTGGAGATCACCGCGGTAGGGGTGCGCAATGTTGACTTGTACTTCTAAGCTCGTAATCCGACCTTGCTCTTTTACCAGGATGATGTCGGAAACGCCTTTTGCATTGTTGTCTGGAATATCCTTATAGCGCGTGCTGGAATATTCGCGATTTGCCAATGCATTTGAGTCGCGCATTTCTATGGCTGTTGAAACACAAGCATGGGCATCAATGCGTCCCCAGCCATAGTAGGGCGAGTGACCTTGTGGGGAATACTTACCGTTGCCACTGTCAATTTTAACCGCCGTCTTGCGCATGATCTCTTTGATCTCGGCGCTGGTCAACATTGGGTTTGCTGAGAGCATTAGCGCGGCAATCCCGGCCACTAGGGGCGTCGATGATGACGTTCCCCCAAACCCATTTACTGACGTGGTGTAGTCGCCGCTGGCGTAGCCCATGCCGCCTAGTCGGTCAGTTGTAATAATTGGGCGCCCACCAGCGCCACTGCTGGGGGCGCAGATCCAGACTGCATCACCAAAGTTACTGTAATGACTGCGACGATCATGGCTGTTTGAAGCCGACACCGTGATGACATCGGGATGTAGCGCAAATCCAGTCACAGCCTCACTGTGATTTCCTGCCGCAAAGACAACAACGCTGCCTTTACCGTTGCGTCCTTGACGAGCGGCGCGACTAATCACCTTGCGCATTTGGGTGCTCATGACGAAGCCATCTACATCGGCACCCCAACTGCAGCTAATGACATCTGCACCGTTGCGGCGGGCATGTTCGAATAAGTCAGTAATACCGTTGTCGTCAAGGTGTGTCGGAAGCCCGACTGGCATCAGGCCGCACTGCGGGGCAATCCCGATAGTGCCAATGCCATTTTCATCTGCGACCGCAACCCCAGCACAGGCTGTGCCGTGATTTTCTTCGCGCGTCTGTGGTGTTGGGCGCTTGCGATTGTTGCCGAAATCAAACGCGTGGCGCACTTTGTTCTCTGACGCAAAATCAGGATGGTCAAGATCAAAGCCGTCGTCGATGATACAGACGGTAACATCGCTGTCTCCGCGAGAGAGGGCCCACGCTTGCGGCGCATTGACATCGGCACCTTTAGTAAGCCCAATGCCCCCGCGATTTTCCAAGTGCCATTGCTGGTTGAACAATGGGTCATCAGGATAATAGGCTTGCAATTCAACTGGAACAAAGAAATTTGGTTCAGCAACGCGAATATCACGCTGCTGTCGCAAATCGTTCGCAATCTTGATTGGATTTTCGCGTGCGGCGGATGTCAGTGACAGCATAAATGCCGCGTACCCTGGTTCATCAAACTCAGGCGCTGGGGAGGCTTCTAGGCCATATTTTTCCAACAACGCATTGATGCTAAGATTGTCAGCTTCTTCCGCGATTTCAACGTAAATCCGTTCGGTGGGAATGAGTAAATCGCCATTGCCATGTTGCGGTTGATAGATATGGGCACACCATTCGACTGAACGGTAAGCGCTTGATCGCATGGTTGCCATGGCGGCTTCCATGTTTTCAGGCTCCACTCGATAAACCTCAAGCCGACTGGTGCTTGGCAAAACAAAAGATTTGTCGAAAGTGGTGCGCTCAACGCGATCTTCGTCATCAATGCGGGGGTCATAGACACTAGCACGTTTCTTAACCACGAAGCAGTTTGGACTTTTCTCCAAGTTGATGCGAACTGTGTCGCGTTGTACGGCGGAACTACGGCCAAACGTTGTATAAATTTTCTCTGTCATAAAGTCAAGAAATAATAAAAAAGGCGTTGTTCAAGGTCGAACAACGCCTTCAGGACTCAAAATGCGTTGTCGCTATTTTGCGAATTATGCGTGGCTCTCGTGACCTTGGCCCAAACGGCTAATCAACAATACGAAGCCTGCTGCAACTAGGGCCAAAACGATGGCATAAACAACTTCGCTGTTGAAGACAGGGGGCAAGATGTTGTTTTCGATTAACGGCACCTGTGCACCATGGCGGTCTGTTGTCCATTCCACAACTTCTTTGAATGGCCACAGACGGCGCAATGAGCCTAGCATTAGGCCGGTCAGCGCTGCAATGGCATAGTCACCATAGTTTTCGAACAGCCAACTGAGGAAGCGAGCAATACTAAGCAGGCCAATCAGCACGCCGATCCCTACAAAGACTAGCACAGCCATGTCTTCCCAAACGATCCCAGTTTCTAGGATGTCGCTACCGGGCACTGCACCTAGAACACGGTTATATTTGCCAAGCAATAGCAAAATAAAGGACCCTGAAATTCCGGGCAGAATTAGGGCGCAGCTAGCAATGGCACCGCTAAAGACAAAGAACCACCAAGCGTCTGGTGTAGTCGTCGGGACAAGTCCGACCAAAACATATGCGCCGATTGTTGTTGCGACAGCTAAGCCAATAGTAACGGCGTTCCAATTCTTGACCGTTGCACCAACAGTAATAATTGAGGCGGCAACTAAACCAAAAAAGAACGCCCAAACGCGACTTGGATTTACTTCCAGTTGATGTTCCAGGAAGCTTGCCAAACTGACAATAGCAAGCAAATTCCCGACTGCAATTGCCAGTAGAAATTGCCATGGGACAATTTGAAATATTCGTTTTATATCGAACTTGAGTGCAGAGCGGATCAGATCTAGATTGATGCTTTTGATTGCATTGAGCAATTCTGTATAGATCCCAAGAATGAACGCTAACGTTCCTCCAGAGACACCGGGGACGACTTCAGCAGCCCCCATGCAATATCCTTTTGCGACTAAGATGATGTAGTCAAGCAGTCCACGCGACTGTGCAGAATTCGAAGAATTACTCACAAATTTGGTCCTTCTATTTGTCTAAAATAACGTCGATCTAACCGTTCGATTATAGCAGGTTTCACTTCTATAACTTATAATTTTTGCTATGGTTCCAGCAAATATTTCCGCCAGAGTTGCCGAGCTTCACGAAGCTCTCCATCGACATAATTATCAGTATTATGTATTGCAGGCTCCGATTATTTCGGACTTGGAATTCGACAAATTACTCCGCGAATTACAAGGCTATGAAGCAGACTTTCCGTCTCTTATTTCTCCAGATTCTCCGACGCAACGGGTGGGGGGAGAAGTCTCAGAAAAGTTTGCAAAAGTAGCGCATCCCGGTCCAATTTTGAGCTTGGGGAATGCCTTTGGCGCGGAAGAAGCGAAAGAGTGGTACGAGCGTATTCTGCGCTTAGATGATCGTGTAGAAAATGTCGACTTCACGGTAGAACCGAAGATCGATGGCTTGACGGTTGTTTTGCACTATGAAAACGGCGTTTTCATGCAAGGTGCAACCCGTGGGAACGGGGAGATTGGAGAAGACATCACTGCAAATTTGCGCACGATTGCTGCCCTTCCACTAAAACTTCCGATCGACCCAAACGCAAAGGTGGTGGTACCAACGCGATTGGTCGTTCGTGGTGAAGCATTTATGCCTGTGGCAGAGTTCGATGCTATGAACGAAAAGCTCAAAGCTGCGGGAGAAAAGACATACGTTAATCCGCGAAATACAGCGTCTGGGGCGTTGCGCAATCTGGACACCAAGGTCACCGCATCACGACCGTTGACATTGTTGTGCTATCAAATTGTATTGATTGAAGGTATTGCCTTAGACAGTCAATGGGAAACACTCAATTATTTGAAGTCGCTGGGGTTTCCCGTGCCAGCAGTGTCACAGTTGTTTAGCAACATTGATGATGCCGTTGCGTACTGTGAAGAGTGGGGTGAAAAACGGAGCACGCTAAGCTACGAAACAGATGGCATGGTGATCAAGGTCAATGAAAATGCTGTCTATAGTGACTTGGGCATTGTTGGGAAAGATCCGCGCGCCGCAGTTGCTTACAAATATCCAGCGCAAGAAGTCACGACGACGTTGAACGATATAGGTGTCAATGTGGGCCGTACTGGCGTGCTGACGCCATATGCCATTTTGGAGCCAGTTGAAGTTGGCGGCGTTGTTGTGCGCCAAGCGACCTTGCATAATTTTGACTTTATTTTTGAAAAAGATATCCGCATTGGTGATCGGGTTCTGATCAAACGGGCGGGTGAAGTGATCCCATATGTGATCGGTCCCATAGTAGATGTGCGAACTGGTGCAGAACGCGTCTTTGAAATTCCTAGTGTTTGCCCAGTGTGCGGGGAGCCAGCGGAGCAGCCAGAAGGCGAAGTTGCCGTATATTGTGTCAATGCATCCTGTCCGGCACAGCTCAAACGAAATATTGAACATTTCGTCTCTAGAGGGACATTGGATATTGACGGCTTTGGTGAAAAGCTAGCGGTTCAACTGGTAGACGAAGGGCTTTTAGCCGATGTAGCAGACGTCTTCACCTTAGACAAGGAAAAACTGCTGGCCCTTGAAGGCTTTGGTGACAAAAAAGCCGACAATTTGTTAGCAGCAATTGAGGTTGCGAAAACGCGTCCGTTGGACCGCTTGCTTTCTGCTTTAGGGGTCAAGGGAGTTGGGGATGTTGCTGCTCGCGATCTTGCGAATGCGTTCGGGTCATTCGATGCATTATTGACCGCAACCGTAGATGATCTTGTTGCGATTGATGGAATTGGTCAGATTAGCGCACAATTTGTCGTCGATTGGTTTGGCAGACCCGCTAACCAGAAGTTGCTCGAAAAATTGCGTGTCTTGGGCGTTTGGCCTACCCAAGTGGTTATTCAACAAACAGAAGCTGAACAGGCTGAGTTGCCATTTTCTGGGCAAACGTTTGTACTGACTGGTACACTACCAAATTGGTCTAGATCTGAGGCAAAAAGCTTTATTGAAGCTAACGGTGGCAAAGTCACAGGATCAGTCAGTAAAAAAACGTCGTATGTTGTTGTTGGAGAGAGTCCTGGTAGTAAAGCAACGAAAGCTGAAGCGCTAGGCATCCAAATCCTAGATGAAGCAGCGCTTAGACGTCTTGTGGAGAACTAGCGGAGCCTTCGGTTTCAGTAATCTTGTCATTAAGCTCCCTCCAGAATAATATCTATACTGGTAGAGTTCAGCCTAATTTAGACATGAAGTTTGTATACTTAGATCAATTGTCCACAGGATTAGCCATATTTGTTGGAATGTGACAATTGACATTGTGCGCAAATTTCATACACTTTAGACCGGATTTATACTTCAAAATACGTTTAGATCGACCTCTACATGGGTCAGATTTTGATTATTCAAAGGTAAACAATGGAAATTACCCCAAACGATTCTGTTAGCGAACGGATTCTACATTTCAAAAATCGCGTTGACTCGATGTGGGAGCGAGATCACTATCACTTCAATCAACCTGTTACGGAATTGAGTAACGGGCTGACTGGCGGCATGGAAGTGGTGACAAAAGGCCGCAAGATGCAGATGTTTGCAACATACAGCTATCTGGGTCTCATTGGACATCCCAAAATCAATGCAGCAGCACATGCGGCAATTGATAAATATGGCACTGGCACACATGGCGTCCGCTTTTTGGCTGGTACTTTGGATATCCATGACGAACTCGAAGCAACCATTGCAGACTTCAAAGAGGCTGAAGGGGCAATTACTTTCTCCAGTGGCTATGCAGCTAATTTAGCTGGAGTCTCTACGCTAGTCGGACGCGGCGACGTGGTAATTGTAGACAAGTATGACCACGCCAGCATTATTGACGGGTGTTTCTTGTCTGGCGCAAAAATGAAGCGTTTCCGCCACAACGACATGGATCATCTAGAGACGCAGTTGAAAAACTCGCAAGATGCAAATGGGCGTTTGGTCGTTGTTGACTCTGTCTTCAGTATGGACGGAGACATCATCAATCTGCCGGCCGTTGTGGAGCTCTGTCGCAAATATAACGCTTGGCTCATGGTGGATGAAGCCCATTCAATTGGCGTGCTGGGTGAAACCGGACGCGGCATTGAAGAACACTTTGGCCTAGACAAAGATGCAATCGACATCAAAATGGGCACGATGAGCAAAACTATTCCAAGCGTTGGTGGGTATATTGCTGGCCGGAAAGAACTCATCAACTTGCTTCGTAACAATGGTCGTTCGTACTTGTTTTCAGCAGCAATCCCCCCTGCACAAACCGCAGCGGCAAATATGGCGTTCAAGATCATTTTGGAAGAGCCTTGGCGCGTAAAGCAAGTTCAGGCGAATGCAAAGGCGTTTATCTCGGGGCTCAAAAATCTTGGGTTCAACACCTTGTTGACAGAAACCGCCATCGTGCCGCTCATCTGTGGCCCAGATGACACTGCTTATGAAATGGTGCGCCTTTGCCAAGCAGATGACCTGTTCGCATTGCCAGTGGTCTCACCGGCAGTACCGCCAGGATTGGCCCGTGTGCGCGCAGTAGTAACAGCAACACACACTGCAGATCAAATTGAGCAAGCAATTTCTGTCTTTGAAAAAGCAGGGAAAGAAATTGGGCTGATCTAGTACCAATCTTTACAACTAAACAATTCCACTACTAAATCTAAATGTTGGCGCGATGACGACAACGCTACAATGGAGACAGTCCCACGGGGCTGTCTTTTTTTGTAACGAAATTCTTATGGTAACGAAATTCCACTATGATCCGAATAACCCTCAAATCCGACCGCGATAAACCTGTTCGCAATCGACATCCTTGGATATTTTCAGGCGCCATTGCCACAATTGACGGTGATCCCGTTGCTGGTGATGTTGTCGCAATCCATGCAAGTAATGGCGATTGGCTAGCGTGTGCTGGCTACAGCCCAGAGTCTCAAATTCGAGCCCGCGTATGGTCTTGGGAACCAGACCAACACATTGATGCGCGCTTTTTCCGGCGTCAAATTACGAGCGCATTTCAGCGTCGTCAGCCACTCTATGAACGGACAAATGCATATCGTGTTGTAAACGCTGAAGCAGACCTTTTACCAGGGTTGATTGTTGACCGCTACGGTGAGTTTGCAGTCGTTCAGTTTCTGACAGCAGGGATTGAACGCTGGAAGATGGTGATTGCGCAAGCGGTGATGGACATTCTTGATGTCGAGGGCGTGTATGAACGTTCAGATGTCGATATCCGAGAGAAAGAAGGTCTGCCGCCGTCTGTTGGCACGTTGGTCGGAGCAATGCCGCCTAAAGAAATTGAAATTTGGGAGCGCTTTGCCACTGGACAACATTTGCACTATCGCGTGGATGTCTATGGTGGGCACAAAACCGGGTTTTATATGGATCAACGCGAAAATCGGGCGGTTGTCAAAAACCTTGCTGAAGACCGTGTTGTTCTCAATACGTATAGCTACTCAGGCGCTTTTGCAGTCGCGAGTTATGCCGGCGCTGCAAAACAGGTCATCAATGTTGACAGTTCGCAGCCTGCGCTTGACCTGGCCGAGCGGGCAATTCAACACAATTGGTTTCCAGTTGACAAAGACAGCTTCATCCTTGGTGATGTGCCGACCGTGTTGCGCGGCTATCGGCGAGACGAACGTTACTTTGACATGATCATCTTAGATCCACCAAAGTTTGTCCATAACAAAGGGCAAGTGGATCGGGCTGCTCGTGCGTATAAAGACATTAATATGCAGGCCATGCATCTGTTGCGTCCGGGCGGCATATTAGTGACCTTTTCTTGCTCAGGCTTGATGAGTGAAGAATTATTTCAGAAGATTGTATTCGGCGCTGCTGTAGATGCCGGCAAAGACGTGCAAATTACGCAGCGGCTTGGGCAGGCAACAGACCATCCAACCTTACTTTCGTTTCCAGAGAGCCAATATTTGAAAGGGTTTGTGCTCAATGTTTGCAATTGATGCGATTAGGACTCTTGTCGAACGGCTAACGCTGAAATCAACACGCGTTCGACTGTAGCCGGATCGACAGTGAGCACTGCGCTTAGGGGCACGGTGCTGCTAGGTGCAATTTCAGGTAGCTCCAGAAGTTGATACCCAATAGGTTGATCTCCAGCATCCACAGCAACGACGGCGACTCGCACTTGCGTTGCTACGGTGTCTACTGGGTTCTGTAAACTGCTTGAAACAACGAGACCAGTACTTTCAAGTGCTGTGATAGAGACAGTATCAGCAGGTAATTGAATGAAACGGTCGTTTGCAGATCCGGCTGACACGGCAGATGCAAGCGTGACTTGCACATTACTTGCTAGTGTTGGCACAGAAAATACGTATGGGACTTGCTGATTTGGAAAGATGACATCTAACTCTGGATATGCCACCGCAGGTTCAAGGTCTTGACTTTGATATTGGACGCTCACATTGCTAATGGCTGTCCCAGTGGTGTTATGCAATAAGCCTATACAAGGCTTCTGTGCAGTTGCGCTTGTTAAGCAGGTAATCGGACCTAATGTGATTGCGGCAGGCGTTGGATTAGCAATGAATATTGGATCGCCAGAGCCATTTGCTAAGGGAATTGTCAGGCTTTGTCCTACACTGAGAAAACGCGGATTCACGTCTGAGTTCGCTGCGATGAGTTGATCCACCCCTAGGCCATATTGCAGTGCGATGCCAAGCAATGTTTCTCCATCTGCAACTTGATGCACATGAGGCGTTGCTTCTGGCGCTGGTGCGGCTGTAGCAGGGGGCAACACTGTCACAATGCTATTTGAGATAAACGGCGGCTGCGTCAAAGTAGCCG